>JAYVWX010000132.1:0-18982 GCA_043785715.1 Novosphingobium sp.
TTCGGTGGCATATTCGAAGTTCGGCCCCTCGACGATGGCATCGACCGGGCAGGCTTCCTGGCAGAAGCCGCAGTAGATGCATTTGGTCATGTCGATGTCGTAGCGGGTGGTGCGGCGGCTGCCGTCCTCCCGCGGCTCCGCCTCGATGGTGATCGCCTGCGCCGGACACACCGCCTCGCACAGCTTGCAGGCGATGCAGCGCTCCTCGCCGTTGGGATAGCGCCGCAGCGCATGCTCGCCGCGGAAACGGGGCGACAGCGGATTCTTCTCGAACGGATAGTTGATCGTCGCCTTTGGCTTGAAGAAATACTGCAAGGTCAGCCAGTGCGCCTTGACGAACTCCCACAGGGTGAAGCTCTTGATCAGGTGGGGGAGGTTCATTTGCGCGAATCCGTAGATTTGCAGATCCCGTTTATGAATATTTTATAGGGCACCGTGCCGACATCTTTCAATTTTATGACTGCAACGGGTTCCAGTAATATCTTGAGCGTCTCATCCGGTTGCTCGGAAACCACGACCAGTGAACCGCAGTGACCATCTGTAAAGAGGCAAGGCCCCTGCGAAGCCAAGAAGGTCGCGAATGACGTAGGGCCGGTTTGTATAAGCCCACCCCTGCCTTCAAGCTGCATAGGGCTATTAGGCCAGGTAATCGACGCGTTCCGGGCACCAAGCGATAGAATGAACTCCCACTTGCCCAGACCCGTATTAAACAGATTAATAGTGCTGACCCTTGTTTGCGGTTCAAAATCGCGCACGTCCTGGGGGGGGTCCAGCACGCAATCGAACTTCCTGTCCTTAGCCACACAAGGCGTAGCGATTAGCGCAGCAGTGAGGACCGCTATGTATTTCATACCCCATACCTCGTAACCATCAGCCACCCGCTCACTAGAACGACAAAGCCTAGTGAAACCGGCAGAAACACCTTCCAGCCCAGCCGCATCAGCTGGTCATAGCGGTAGCGGGGCACGGTCGCCTTCACCCAGCTGAAGATGAAGAAGAAAAAGCCGATCTTGGCGAACAGCCAGATCCAGCCGGGGATGATATAGAGCGGCGCCCAGTCGAGCGGCGGCAGCCAGCCGCCCCAGAACAGCGTGGCGTTGAGCGCGCACATCAGCAGCACGTTGGCGTATTCGCCAAGCCAGAAGAGGGCGAAGGCCATCGAGGAATATTCGGTCTGGTAGCCGGCGACCAGTTCGCTCTCCGCCTCGGTCATATCGAACGGCGCGCGGGCGGTTTCGGCCATGCTCGAGATCAGGAACATCACCCACATCGGAAACAGCAGCGGGTTGAACACAAAGCCGTTGAACAGGCCAAAAACATGGCCGCGCTGCGCCTCGACGATGCCGTTGAGGTTGAACGTACCCGCCCATAGCACGACGCAAATCAGGATGAAGCCAATTGATACTTCGTAGGAAATCATCTGAGCAGCGGCGCGCATCGCACTGAAAAACGGGTATTTCGAGTTCGAGGCCCAGCCGGCGATGACCACGCCGTAAACCCCCAGGCTACTGATCGCCAGCACATAGAGCAGCCCGACATTGATATCCGCCAGCACCGCGCCGGAATTGAACGGGATCACCGCCCAGGCAAGCAAGGCCACCGTGAAGGTGAGGATCGGCGCAATCAGAAACAGGCCCTTGTTGGCGGCCGAAGGCACGATGGTTTCCTGCAGGAACACCTTGAGCCCGTCGGCGAAGCTTTGCAGCAGACCCCACGGCCCGACCACATTGGGACCCCGCCGCAGCGCCATCGCCGCCCAGATCTTGCGGTCGACGTAGATTACCATGGCGACGCTGAGCAACAACGGCAGCGCGATAAGCAGGATGCCGGCGATGGTGGCGAGGAACCACGCCCAATCGTAGGTAAGGCCCCAGTTGTGGAAGAGTGCGGTCATTCCGCCGCCTCCGCCAAGTCTTCCCCGTGCAGCAATTCCGCCGAGCAGCGCTGCATCGTCGGGCTGGCGCGGGCGATCGGGTTGGTCAGATAGAAGTCCTTGATCGGGTAAGCGATCGTGCCCTCGCCGCTGGCCTTGCCCTTGGCAAGCTTCGATCCGTAAGGTGCAAGCCCTTCCACGCCCAGCGCGGGGACCTCGCCCACCATGGCGCTGCGCAATTGCTCGAACGAGTCGAAACCCACCGTAACCCCGAGCGCATCGGCCAGAGCCCGCAGAATTGTCCAGTCCTCGCGCGCATCGCCCGGCGCGAACACGGCTTGTTCGGCAAATTGCACGCGGCCTTCGGTGTTCACATAGGTGCCGGCCTTCTCGGTGTATGCAGCGCCCGGCAGGACGATGTCCGCGGCAGCCGCGCCGTTGTCACCGTGGTGACCGATGTAGACCACCGTGGAGCCCACAAATTGCGCATAATCCATCTCGTCCGCGCCAAGCGACAGCAGCAGCTTGGGCTTGGCCTTGACCAGGTCGGCAATCCCGCCCTGCTGCGCAAACCCGAGCATCAACCCGCCCATCCGCGCGGCGGCGAGGTGGAGGACATTGAAGCCGTTCCACGCCGTGCCATCCTCAAGCGTGCGCACCAGCTTCCAGCTTTCCGCCAGCGCGAGGCAGGTGCCCAGCGCGCCTTTGGCCAGCCCCGCGCCGCCCAGGATCAGCGCAGGCCGTTTGGCCTCGGCCATGGCATTGCCGATGTGCGGCGGCAGATTGCCCACCAGCGCGGCATCGTCGCCGATGAATTCCGCCGAGTAGGTGGTCTCCCACTCCGGTCCGACGACGAACACCTTCGCGCCGCGCTTCACCGCCTTGCGCAGCCGCACATTCACCAGCGGCGCTTCCCAGCGGATGTGGCTACCGACGATCAGCACCGCGTCCGCCGTCTCGATCCCGGCGAAGGTGGTGTTAAAGTTCACCGCGGCGAGGCTTGAGGTGTCGTAGTCCATCCCGGTCTGGCGGCCTTCGAGCAGGCTGGACCCTAGCGCGCCGACCAGTTTCTTCGCCGCAAACATTGTTTCGCAATCGACCAGATCGCCGGCAATCGCCGCGACGCTGGCGCCCGGCTTGACCTTGGCGACCGCGGCGAAGGCCTCGTCCCATGTCGCCGCGACCAGCTTGCCGCCCTTGCGAATCCACGGCCGGTCGAGCCGCCGCTTGGTCAGGCCATCGACCTGATAGCGCGCCTTGTCGGAGATCCACTCCTCGTTCACGTCGTCGTTGGTTCGCGGCAGAATGCGCAGCACCTCGCGGCCCCGGCTATCAACCCGGATGTTCGCCCCGCAGGCATCGGAGACATCGATGGAAAGCGTCTTGGTCAGCTCCCACGGCCGCGCCTCGAAGGCATAGGGCTTGGACGTCAGCGCACCGACCGGGCAGAGGTCGATAACATTGGCCGACAGCTCGTGGGCGGCGGCTTTCTCCAGATAGGTGGTGATCTGCATATCCTCGCCGCGATACAGCGCGCCGATTTCATCGACCCCCGCCACTTCCTCGGAGAAGCGCACGCAGCGGGTGCAGTGGATGCAGCGGGTCATGATCGTTTTGATCAGCGGCCCCATGTATTTCTCGGTGACGGCGCGCTTGTTCTCATCATAGCGCGAGGCGCCGCGCCCGTAAGCCATCGCCTGATCCTGCAGATCGCACTCGCCGCCCTGATCGCAGATCGGGCAATCGAGCGGGTGGTTGATCAGCAGGAACTCCATCACCCCCTCACGCGCCAGCTTGACCATGGGCGAGTCGGTTTTGATCACCTGGCCCTCGGCGGCGGGCATGGCGCAAGAGGCCTGCGGCTTGGGCGGACCGGGCGACACTTCGACCAAGCACATGCGGCAATTGCCGGCGATGGAGAGGCGCTCGTGATAGCAGAAGCGGGGGATTTCCTTGCCGGCGAGCTCGCAGGCCTGCAGGACGGTTGCGCCCGCGGGGACGTCTATTTCGGTGCCGTCTACGGTGACTTTAGGCATTACTTCGTGTTCCGCTTGGGAGCGTCGAGGAATATTTGAATTGCGTTCTGTGCGACAAGGCAGGATGCGAGAACCTCGTAACTTCCAACGGCATTCAGCGCATGGATTTCGCACATCATACGATCGCCTTCACTTGCAAGTTTCCACTGCTCTTCAGCAAGCGGACGGTCGTTAACTTCTTGAGATATACATGTTTTAGAAAGATGACGAATTTTTGAACTCGATGAGACCGCCATTGCTCGGCAGTGTTCTTCTATTACAAATTCTGGAAAAGCTTCCCCGGGCATCGCCAGTTCGAACCCCGTCTCCGTGGACGCGAAGGCTGCAAGTGCAAGACCGATCACTCCGCCGCCTCCCGCACATTCTCCGCGATCCGGCGCTCCAGCTCGGGCCGGAAGTGCTTGATCAGGCCCTGGATCGGCCAGGCCGCCGCGTCTCCCAGCGCGCAGATGGTGTGGCCCTCGACCTGCTTGGTAACCTGCTGGAGCATGTCGATTTCCTCGACCGCCGCCTCGCCGGTGCGCAGGCGTTCCATCATCCGCCACATCCAGCCGGTGCCCTCGCGGCAAGGCGTGCACTGGCCGCAGCTTTCGTGTTTGTAGAAATAGGAGATGCGGCTGATCGCGCGGACGATGTCGGTCGATTTGTCCATGACGATAACCGCCGCAGTGCCCAGGCCCGAGCCGACCGCTTTCAGCCCGTCGAAATCCATCGGCGCGTCGATGATTTCCGCCGCCGGGACCAGCGGCACCGAGGAGCCGCCGGGGATTACCGCAAGCAAATTGTCCCAGCCGCCGCGAATGCCGCCGCAATGCTTTTCTATCAGTTCGCGAAACGGGATGCTCATTTCTTCTTCGACGACGCACGGCTTTTCGACATGGCCGCTGATCTGGAACAGCTTGGTGCCCTTGTTGCCCTCGCGCCCGAACGAGCTGAACCACGAGGCCCCGCGCCGCAGGATGGTGGGGGCCACCGCGATGCTCTCGACGTTGTTCACCGTGGTGGGGCAGCCATACAGCCCGGCGCCGGCCGGAAACGGCGGTTTCAGCCGGGGCTGGCCTTTTTTGCCTTCCAGCGATTCGAGCATCGCGGTTTCCTCGCCGCAGATGTAGGCGCCCGCGCCGCGATGGACGAATACGTCGAAATCGTAGCCCGACTTGCAGGCGTTCTTGCCGAGCAACCCGGCATCATAGGCTTCCTGCACCGCAGCGAACAGCACCTCGGCCTCGCGGATATATTCGCCGCGAATGTAGATATAGGCCGCGCGCGCGCCCATCGCGAAGCCGGCGACCAGCGCGCCTTCGATCAGCTTGTGCGGATCGTGCCGGATGATTTCGCGGTCCTTGCAGGAACCGGGTTCGGATTCGTCGGCATTAATCACCAGGAAGCTGGGTCGATCCTCGCGCGGCTCCTTGGGCATGAAGCTCCACTTGAGCCCGGTCGGGAAGCCAGCCCCGCCGCGCCCGCGCAGGTTCGAGGCCTTGATTTCATCGATAATCGCATCGCGGCCGCGTGCCAGCAGCGCCTTGGTGTCGTCCCAATCACCGCGTTTCCGGGCGGCGGCGAGGTTCCACGGTTGATAGCCATAGAGGTTGGTGAAGATGCGGTCCTTGTCAGCGAGCATGATTGTCCCTCCGACGACGTATCCATCCGAGATACCATTTCATGAAGAATCCCCATGCGATACCGCCAAGAACGAGCAAGCCTGCAAGCAAGCTATAAAGTGGTATCGCAATGGGCTCACCCTTTGCGAGCGCCCAAACAACAAGAACAACGAACGTTAGCGCGGACCAGATCATTCCAACACGAATGGGATGATCGATCACATTGAACAGGTCCCGGCGAGCCATCACCAAGTCCACCCAAGCACCAAAACCCGCTCAGGCTGAGCTTGTCGAAGCCCTCGCGCGGCAGAAGAACCTGGCGCGACCCTCAGCGCGCGGCCTTCGACAGGCTCAGGCTGAGCGGGGTTGGGGTGCGGGATGGGATTTAGAGAGTGCAACATCACTTCCACTCCCCCCGGTAATCGTGATTGGCCGCGACCATCTCTTGCAACGTCGTTGGCCCGCCGAGCGGCTCCACCGTATGCCGCCCCTTCAGCTGCGTCCCGGTCTTGGGCCTCTTCCCAGCCGCCAGCTCGTCAAGGATCCGGCTCATATCCGCCGCCGTCAGGTCCTCGTAATTGTCGTCGTTGATCTGGACCATCGGCGCCGAGGCGCAATTGCCCATGCATTCGACTTCGGTGAGGGTCCATAAGCCATCGTCGGTGGTATGCCCCTTGGACATGCCCCGCGCCTTGCAGGCCGCCATGATATCGTCCGAGCCGCGCAGCATGCACGGCGTCGTGCCGCATACCTGGACGTGGAAACGGCCGACCGGGGCCATGTTGTACATCATGTAGAAGCTGACCACCTCGAGCACCCGGATCACGGGCATATCGAGCTGCGCGGCGACAAATTCGATCACCGGGATCGGCAGCCAGCCTTGCGTGCCGGTCTCCGCGCCGACCTGGCGCTGGGCAAGGTCGAGCAGCGGCATCACCGCCGAGCGCTGCCGGCCAGCCGGATAACGCGCGATGATCTGCGGCACCAGGGCGGCGTTCTCGGCCGTCCAGGCAAAGGAACCCCAGCGGGCGTGCAATTCAGGCGTATCGGGGGCCGGCGCGCGGTCAGCCATGCGAGCCACCCGGGCCATTGCGCCGGGCGCGGTCCTGGCCACACAGGAACAGTTCAAAGCCGCCGATTGCGACGATCAGCATCGGCAGCATGTCGGTGACAGGCATGCTGTCATACACCCGCGCGAAATAGAGCGCCGCCAGCACGATGCCGGTCAATCCGGCCCACACCCGCAGCATGTCGAAAATCGTCAATTTCACCTGATGAACTCCTCGAGAGGGCGTTTGCTCATCGGTCGCACTCCCCGAACACGATATCGAGCGCGCCCAAAATCGCCGTCGCATCGGGCAGCATATGCCCCCGCGACATAAAATCGATCGCCTGCAAATGCGAGAACGCGGTTGGACGGATCTTACAGCGATACGGCTTGTTCGACCCGTCGCTCACCAGATAGACACCGAATTCGCCCTTGGGGCTTTCGGTGGCGACATAGACTTCGCCGGCTGGCACGTGGAAGCCTTCGGTGTAGAGCTTGAAGTGGTGGATCAGCGCTTCCATCGAGCTTTTCATCTCGGCGCGCTTCGGCGGGACCACCTTGCGGTCGTCCGAGGCGATCGGCCCGCCGGGCATTTCGGCGAGGCACTGCTTCATGATCCTGGCCGACTGGCGCACTTCCTCGACGCGGACCATGAAACGGTCGTAGCAATCGCCGCGGGTGCCGACCGGCACCTCGAAATCCATGCGGTCATAGACGTCGTAGGGCTGGCTCTTGCGCAGATCCCAGGCAATGCCGCTGCCCCGGATCATCGGCCCGGAAAAGCCCCAGCGCACCGCATCGTCGCGGGAAACCACGGCGATGTCGACATTGCGCTGCTTGAAGATGCGGTTGTCGACCACCAGGCTCATGGCGTCGTTGAACAGCGTCGGCAGGCGGGTATCAAGCCATTGGCCGATATCGACCAGCAGCTTCTCCGGCACGTCCTGATGCACTCCGCCGGGGCGGAACCAGGCCATGTGCATGCGTGCGCCAGAGGCGCGCTCGAAGAAGTTGAGGCAATCCTCGCGCACTTCGAACAGCCACAGGTTCGGCGTCATCGCGCCGACGTCCATGACGTGGCTGCCGAGGTTGAGCATGTGGTTGCAAATGCGGGTCAGCTCGGCGAACAGTACCCTGAGGTATTGCGCGCGCAGCGGCACTTCGATGTTGAGCAGCTTTTCGATCGCCAGCACATAGCTGTGCTCCATGGCGAGCGGTGAGCAATAATCCAGCCGGTCGAAATAGGGCAGCGCCTGGAGATAGGTCTTGTGCTCGATCAGCTTTTCGGTGCCGCGGTGGAGCAGGCCGATATGCGGGTCGATCCGCTCGATGATCTCGCCGTCCAGCTCCATCACCATGCGCAGCACGCCGTGGGCGGCCGGATGCTGGGGGCCGAAGTTGATCGTGTAGTTGGAGATGACCTCGTCGCCGGTGGTGGGCGCCTGATCTGGGGTGAGGCTCATGCCGCGCCTCCCTTCGGCTTCTTCGAAGCAGCAGGCTTCTTAGCGGCGGGCTTAGCCTTCGCCTTTACAGGTGCCGGAGCGGTCGCAGCGGGAGGTGGCGCGGGCGGTGTCGGAGCCTTCTCATCCCCCGGCAGCACATATTGCGCGCCCTCCCACGGGCTCATGAAATCAAACTGCCGCAAATCCTGCGCCAGCTCCACCGGCTCATAGACCACGCGCTTGTCTTCTTCGGAGTAGCGCAGCTCGACATAGCCGGTCAGCGGGAAGTCCTTGCGCTGCGGGTGGCCTTCGAAGCCATAATCGGTGAGGATGCGGCGCAGGTCTGGATTGCCGGCGAAGATCACGCCGTACATGTCGTAAACTTCGCGCTCAAGCCAGCCGGCGACCGGCCATAGCGTGGTGACGGTGGGCACCGGGGTGTTTTCGGCGGCGCTGAGTTTGACCATGATGCGATGGTTTCTCGTCAGGCTGAGCAGCATGTAGACCACTTCGAAACGCTCGGTACGGTCCGGGTAATCGACCCCGGCGATCTCCATCAACTGCTGGTATTGGTGCTCATCGCGCAGAAGGCGGAGGGCGTCCGCGATCCGGTCCCGAGGGACGGTGATGATAATTTCGCCATACTGTTCCATGGCAGCGAGCGCCATCGGACCAAGCGCCTTGGCCAAGGTGTCGAGCACCCCTTCGCTGGAGGCGGTCTTGGGAGCAGAGTGGAGGACTGGGCTCACCGCTCGATCGTCCCAACCCGGCGGATCTTGCGCTGCAGCTGCATTACCCCGTAGAGCAGCGCCTCGGCGGTTGGCGGGCAACCGGGAACATAGATATCCACCGGCACGATCCGGTCACACCCGCGCACCACCGAATAGGAATAGTGGTAATAGCCCCCGCCGTTGGCGCACGAGCCCATCGAAATCACGTACTTCGGGTCCGACATCTGGTCGTAAACCTTGCGCAGCGCCGGGGCCATCTTGTTGCACAGCGTGCCGGCGACGATCATCACGTCGCTCTGGCGCGGGGAAGCGCGCGGGGCGACGCCGAAGCGCTCCATATCGTAGCGCGGCATGTTGACGTGGATCATCTCGACCGCGCAGCAGGCGAGGCCGAAGGTCATCCACCACAGCGAGCCGGTGCGGGCCCACTGGAACAGCTCTTCGGTCGAGGCGACCAGAAAACCCTTGTCCTGAACCTGGCTGTTGAGATCGAGGAAGAAGTCCTGGCTTGGCGGGACTACCGACGATTGCGGGGCGGCTACAGCGTTCATTCCCAATCCAACGCTCCCTTTTTCCACGCATAGGCGAGGCCGATGGCGAGTTCGAACAGGAACACCATCATCGTGATCCAGCCGGGCCAGCCGGTGACATCGAGGCTCACCGCCCAGGGAAACAGGAAGGCCGCTTCCAGATCGAAGACGATGAACAAGATGGCGACGAGATAGAAGCGCACGTCGAACTGGCTGCGCGGATCCTCGAAGGCGGGAAAGCCACACTCATATTCGCTGAGCTTGTCGGCATTGGGATTATGCGCGCCGGTCAGCCGGCTGACCGCCATCGGCAGGAACACCAGCGCCGCCGAAATCCCGCCCGCGATGAACAGGAAAATCAGGATCGGCAGATATTGGGACAGATCGACCACGGATATGCTCTCTTTGCGCGCTGACTCGTCAATCTCAGGCCGCCCCCGCGCCCTAGTCCGCGCCGCTGCGGGGCGCAAGTGGGGGGCGGCTCTGGAATTCGGCGACTTCATCCCCACCATTGCAACAGCCGCATTGCTTTTGCCGCAGTGCAGCATTATGCGAAAGCGGCCTACGAACCGCTGTTTCTCGAAAGACACCATTGCCATGACCCGGATTTCAGCCACCGACCCGATCGTCGTACTCTCCTGTGCGCGCACCCCGATGGGCGGCTTGCAGGGCGCACTGGCCGATGCCTCGGCGACCGATCTCGGCGCCACCGCAGTGAGAGCCGCAGTCGAGCGCGCCGGTATCAAGGGCGAGGATGTCGAGCGGATATACATGGGCTGCGTGCTGCCCGCCGGCCTCGGTCAGGCCCCTGCCCGCCAGGCCGCGCTCAAAGCCGGGCTGCCGCAGTCGGTCGAGGCGACCACGGTCAACAAGGTCTGCGGCTCGGGCATGCAGACGGTGATCATGGGCGCCGAGGCGCTGGCCTGCGGCTCGATCGACATGGTCATCGCCGGCGGCATGGAGAGCATGACCAACGCGCCTTACCTGCTCAAGAAGCACCGCTCGGGCGCGCGGGCCGGGCACGATACCGCCTATGACCACATGTTCCTCGACGGGCTGGAAGATGCCTATGACGGCGGCTCGATGGGCAGCTTTGCCCAGACCATCGCCGATGAATACCAGTTCACCCGTGAGGCGCAGGACGCCTATTCGATCGAATCGCTGCGCCGCGCGCAGGCGGCGATTTCCTCGGGCGCGTTTGCCGCTGAAATCGCGCCGATGACCGTGAAGACCCGCGCCGGGGACGTCATCGTCGATACCGACGAGCAGCCCGGCAAGGGCCGCCCGGATAAGATCCCGACGCTCAAAGCCGCCTTCGCCAAGGACGGCACGATCACCGCCGCCAGCTCAAGCTCGATCTCCGACGGCGCCGCCGCAATGGTGCTGACCCGGCAGAGCGTCGCCGACGCCAAAGGTCTGACTCCGGTGGCCAGGGTCATCGCGGTCTCCGCCCATGCCCATCAGCCGCAGCGCTTCACCACTACCCCGGTCGGCGCGATCACCAAGCTGCTGGAAAAGACCGGCTGGCGGATTGGCGACGTCGATCTGTTCGAGGTCAACGAGGCCTTCGCCTGCGTCGCCATGATCGCGATGCGCGATCTCGGCATTCCGCATGACAAGATCAACGTCAACGGCGGCGCCACCGCCCTCGGTCACCCGATCGGGGCATCGGGTACGCGGATCATCACCACGCTGATAGGGGCGCTCAAGCATAGGGGTCTGAAGCGCGGCATCGCCAGCCTTTGCATCGGCGGCGGCGAGGCGACGGCGGTGGCGATCGAGCTGGTTTGACTATTTAAATCCTCCCCGAGCTTGTCTCGGGCAGTCACGAAGTTACTGACGGAGGGGCACTGCGCTCACCCCACCACCACCCGCTACGCGGGCGGCCCCCTCCCCGAGACAAGCTCAGGGAGGATATAGCGTTCAAGGCTCCCCCGCTCCCCACAGCCGGTCCTGCCGGACAAAGCCCTTGCGGCCGCCCACATTCAGCCGGCACGAGCCAGCAGCGCAATCGCCGAGCTTGCCGACGACGCCGGGCGCCAGCCGCCAAAGCAAGCGCGAGCCGGCATCCGCATTCTCGCGCATATCCGCCGGTTCCCGGCCCGCGACAATCGCGCCCCGGTCGCGCGTCAGAAAACGGGCAAGCATCCAGCCTTTGGTCCCGCGCGGATCCTCGACCAGCCGCCAGCCCTCCTTGAGGCGCAGCACCTTCACCGGCAGCTGCTTGCGCCGGTAGACCCACTCGATGCGGTAATCTTCGGCCGGGCCGGCGCGCATATTGACTTTGTCGGCGCGTAGCGAGGCCCAATAAGGCACCTCGCGGTCTTGGGCGGTGGCGGCGGGCGCCGCGGCGAACAGGCTTAGGGCGAAAAGCGCACATCGGGTGTAGCTGGGTAACATGGCGCTGCCTTAGCCCTGTCAGCGGCAATCCATCAAGGCGCATTGACCTTATCCCCGCTTGACCCTTTGGCCCGCTCCGGCGTAGCGCATCGCGGTAATGGCTGTTGTCACCGACGCTCCCCTTGGACCGCGACTGGCTGGCAAGCCGCGCGTGATCGTCACGCGCAAGCTGCTGCCCTCGATCGAGGGCCGCATGGGCGAGTTGTTCGATGCGGTGCTGAACCCCGGCGACAGGCCGATGAGCCGCGAACAATTGTCCGCCGCCATGGCCGATGCCGATGTGCTCGTCCCCACGGTCACCGACCGCATCGACGGCGCAATGATCGCAACCGCCGGCAAGCGGGCCAATGGTCAGAGATTGGGCCTGATCGCCAATTTCGGCGCGGGCATCGAGCATATCGACCTTGCCGCCGCGCGGGCCTACAAGATCATCGTCACCAACACCCCAGGCGTCTTTACCGACGACACCGCCGACATGGCGATGGCGCTGATCATTGCGGTGCCGCGCCGCCTGAAACAGGGTGTGCAGCTCCTGCATGAAGGACAGTGGCAAGGCTGGGGGCCGTCCGGACTGCTCGGCCACCGGCTTGGCGGCAAGGTGCTGGGGATCGTCGGCATGGGCCGGATCGGCCAGGCGGTCGCCCACCGCGCGCGCGCTTTTGGCCTCGATGTGGTCTATCACAACCGCCACCGCCTGCCTTCCGCGCTCGAGAACATGCTCGGCGCGCGCTATGAACCCGATCTCGACGCGATGCTCGCCCGGGCCGACATCGTCACGCTCCACTGCCCCGCCAATGCCGAGACCAGGGGCATCCTCGATGCCGGGCGGATCGCGTCGATGAAGCGGGGCGCCTATGTTATCAACACCGCCCGCGGCGATCTGATCGACGAAGAGGCGCTGATTGCGGCGCTCGGCGCTGGACGGCTGGGCGGGGCCGGGCTGGATGTGTTCGCGCATGAACCGGCGGTCGATCCGCGTCTGCTCGCCCTGCCCAATGTCGTCGCCATGCCGCATCTCGGCAGCGCCACGGTGGAGGGGCGCGAAGCCTCGGGCGAGCGGGTGATCGCCAATATCCGTTTCTGGGCCGATGGCCACCGCCCGCCCGACCAGGTGCTCGAAGGTTGGGCATAGGCCCGCGCGCGCGCCGATTGATCGCTTGTCGGACTGCCGTTCCTTGCTCTAGACGCCGGACAAAGGAGTCGAGGCGCGGATTTGCGCCCGATGCAGGGGGATATCTGTCATGCGCAAAGTTTTCGCGCTCGGGCTGGCTGCGACCGCCGTTCTTGCACCCGGTCTGGCCTTCGCGCAGCCGGCAATTCCCGATACTGCGGACAGCGGCGACACCGCCTGGGTGCTGATATCCGCGGCGCTGGTGCTGATGATGGCCATGCCCGGTCTCACCTTGTTCTATGGCGGGCTGCTGCGGGCCAAGAATATCCTCTCGGTGATGGTGCAATGCGGCGCGATCGCGGCGGTGGCCTCGCTGCTGTGGATCATCTGCGGCTATTCGATCGCCTTCGGGCCGGTCGGCTCCGGGAGTTTTGGCGGCTGGCTGGGCGGCGCGAACAACTGGATGCTCGGCAACCTCGGCACCCTGCGCGAAGGCTATAATGTGCCCGAGAGCGCCTTTGCCCTGTTCCAGCTGACCTTCGCCGCGATCACCCCCGCGCTCATGGCCGGCGCCTGGGTGGACCGCGCGCGCTTCGGCTGGGTCATCGGCTTCTGCGCGCTGTGGGGCCTGCTGGTCTATGCCCCGGTTGCGCACTGGGTGTGGGGCGGCGGCTGGCTGGCGAGCCAACTCGGCACACTGGATTTTGCCGGCGGCATTGTCGTCCACACCACCGCTGGCGTCTCGGCGCTGGTCATAGCGTTGCTGCTCGGCAGACGGCAGGGCTTCCCTCGGACGCTGATGCTGCCGCACAGCCCCTCGCTGACGCTGGTCGGCGCGGCGCTGTTGTGGGTCGGCTGGTTTGGCTTCAACGGCGGCTCCGCCCTGGCGGCGAGCGACGATGCCGCCGCCGCAATCATCAACACCCACGCCGCCGCCTGTGCCGCCGCGATGGTCTGGCTGCTGATCGAGCGCCTCACCGTCGGCAAACCAACCAGCGTCGGCTTCGCCACCGGCGCCGTCGCCGGATTGGCGACGATTACCCCGGCCGCCGGCTTCGTCTCGCCGGGCGCCGCCATGCTCATCGGCATGATCGCCGCCGGGGTCTGCTACCCGATGATCCAGCTGGTCAAACAGAAGCTCAAGATCGACGATTCGCTCGACGTCTTCGCCGTTCACGGCGTCGGCGGCATCACCGGATCGCTGCTGCTGGCCGTGTTCCTCTCGCCGGCACTCGGCGGCACCGGCTACGCCGAGGGCAAAGACATGGCCAGCCAGTTCGGCGCGCAACTCGCCGGAGTGGGCGTGGTCGCGCTATGGTCGATGGTCGCCAGCGCGGTGCTGGCGCTGGCGGTCTCGCTGGTCCTGCCGATGCGGGTGAGCGACGACGAAGAGCGCGAGGGGCTGGACATCACCAGCCACGGCGAGCGGGGCTGGGAGTTCGATTGAGGGGAGTGCCGTCCGATTAGCGCCGGGTTGTCTTGAAACGCCCGCGGTCGTCGCGGCGGTAGGTCAGCAGTCGGGGCGTTTCCCACAGCATGCGCCGAAAATGGGACCACATCAGCGCATGCAGAGGCACTGGCGTGGCCGAGCCATCCTCCTCTCTGTCGCTGGCAAGCAAGTGCCGCAGTAGCAGTAAGCCGACGAGGGGTGCCGCCATGAGTGCCGCGAAGCCAGCGATCAATATCGTTCCGGTCAGCATCCTATCTATACTCCCCGCTTAGGTCACGCCTCGCCGTAGTGTAGCAAGCAGCTTAACTCGCCAATGCATTCGTCCGCCGACCGATCTGGCGCGGACGATCAATCCCCCGTCAAAATCCGGTCCACCAGCTGTTTCACCGACGGGGTGAAATTGTTCGAATAGAACGGGTCTTGCTTGAAGCGGTAGGCGGAATGCCCGGCGAACATCAGGTTTTCGTCGACCGGGCCGCCGTGGGCGATATCCTGCAACGTCTTCTGGATGCAGAAGCTGCGCGGGTCGGCCAGGCGCCCGGTCGAATAATCGTCATGGTCCTTCCAGGCCGAAAAGCCGCAGTGCGACAGGCAGCCCATGCAATCGGCCTGGTCCTTGCGGATCAGCTCGCGCTCGCCGGGGTTGACGAACACCACCGTATCGTCCGGCGTGCGCAGCGCCTCGGTCAACCCTTGTGCCACCCAGGCGCGGGCATGGTCGCGGTCGTTGGGCGTGACCCAGAAGTTCTTGCCCTTGACCCCGGCATCGAGCTGCACGGTATGTTCGCCCGCCTGGACGCGTGAATAGGGGATCTGGCGTTCGCTGCGGGCCTGCAAATTGCGCAGGAAGGATGTGCGCACCGCCGAGGAATAAAAGCCGGTCGGCGAAAAGCGGTGGAGCAGCACGTCGCCCGGCTCGAGATCGCGCAGCGCATCCTTCCAGCCCTGCGGGATCGGGCTCTCTTCGGTGAGCAGCGGCCGGGTGCCGAACTGGAAGGCGATCGAGCCGAGTTCCGGATTGTCGATCCAATTGTCCCATTCGCGCAGATACCACACGCCGCCGGCCATGATGATCGGCACCGAATCGCCCACGCCCTCGGCCCGCATGGTATCGCGCAGCGCCTTGACCCTTGGATAGGGATCCTCGGGCTTGAGCGGGTCCTCGGCGTTCGACAACCCGTTATGCCCGCCCGCCAGCCACGGGTCTTCGTAGACCACCGCCGACATCAGTTCCGACACCTTGTGATAGGCGCGCTTCCACAGAGCGCGAAAAGCGCGGGCCGAGCTGATGATCGGCAGGTAGGTGACGTTGAAGCGCTGGGCGATCTCGGACAGGCGGTATGGCATGCCCGCGCCGCAGGTGACCCCCGCAACCATCCCGCGAGTTCTTTCCAGTACGCCTTCGAGGATCTGCTGCGCGCCGCCCATTTCCCACAGCACATTGATGTTGATCGCGCCCTGACCACCGGACAGATCATAGGCGCGCTTGACCTGCTCGACGGCGCCGTCGATGCCGTAGCGGATCAGTTGCTCGTGCCGCTCGCGCCGGGTCAGCGCCTCGTAGACCTGCGGCACGATCTTGCCCTCGGGGTCATAGCTGTCGGCGTTGACCGCGCTGACTGTGCCGATGCCGCCCGCTGCCGCCCAGGCGCCGGAACTGGCGTGGTTGGTCGCCGATACGCCCTTGCCGCCCTCGATCAGCGGCCAAACCTCGCGGCCACCGTAAAGTATCGGCTTGAGACCCTTGAAGCTCATTGCGTCCAATCTTTCCTTCAACGCTCAGTCCGGTTTGCCGGGCGGGCCCCTGGCGGCGCGCCGCAGGGCTTGATCGCCGCAGGTGCGGGCCGTTCGCCGGCTGCTTCAAACTGCGCGTAATAGCCTTGCAGTTCCGGTCTACGTTCAAAACGCGCCAAGCGAAACCCCACAGCGGCAAATTCGCAAAACAGCAGCGCCGGCGGGATGCCGTGCGCACCGGTCGGCCGGTCGACCTCGACGACGATCACCTGCCCGTGGGGTCGGAGCGCCGGGCGCAGCCGCCACAGGAAAGCGTAGGGCTCGGTAACCTCGTGATACATGTGGACCAGGAAAATCCGGTCGAAACTGTTGGGCGGCAGCCGCGGATCGTCCGGTGTGCCAAGCTTGATAAAGACATTGTCGAGCCGCTCGCGCTCGACCCGCTGGCCGAGCCGCTGCAAGGCCTTGGCGTCGATGTCCTCGGCCAGCACCCGGCCGGTCTTGCCCACCCGCGCAGCCAGGCGCACGGTGTAATAGCCGTCGCCCGCGCCGATATCGGCGACGGTGGCGCCGGCGCGAATGGCGGCGAGGTCCATCACTTTCTGCGCTTCGTTAAGGCTGTCCCGCTTGGCTTCGGTGGAAAAGCTGTTGCCCCGGACTGCCGAGACCGGGCGATAGGCCTGCGGGAAATCCTGCAGGCTCGGCGAGCGGGCGCTTTCCGACTTTCCGGGGCTGCACCCGGCCAGCGCCAGAACGGCGGCAAAGGCAAACCGGCGCCGGCTCAATCCACATCCTCCACAATCACCTTCTCGCCGGTCACCCGCTGCGACAGGGCGGCGGCCATGAACGGATCGAGCGCGCCGTCGAGAACGTCATCCGGCGACGGCGATGTCACCCCCGTGCGCAAATCCTTCACCAGCTGATAGGGCTGGAGCACATAGGAGCGGATCTGGTGGCCCCAGCCGATGTCGGTCTTGGCCTGATATTCGCCTGAAGCCTCCACCTCGCGCCGGGCGAGTTCCGCCTCGTACATCCGGGCTTTGAGCATGTTCATCGCGGTGGCGCGGTTCTTGTGCTGCGAACGGTCGATCTGGCTGGCGACGATGATGCCGGTCGGCATATGGGTGATGCGCACCGCCGAATCGGTGGTGTTGACATGCTGTCCGCCCGCGCCCGATGCCCGGTAGGTGTCGATCTTGAGGTCGGCCGGGTTGATCTCGATGTCGATGTCGTCGTCGATCACCGGATAGACCCAGACCGAGCTGAAGCTGGTGTGCCGCCTCGCCGAGGAATCATAGGGGCTGATCCGTACCAGCCGGTGGACGCCGCTTTCGGTCTTGGCATAGCCATAGGCGTTCTCTCCCTTGATCAGCAAAGTGCAGCTCTTGATCCCGGCCTGCTCGCCGGAATGATACTCGACCATTTCGACCTTGTAGCCGCGGCGTTCGGCCCAGCGGGTGTACATCCGCTGGAGCATTTCCGCCCAGTCCTGGCTCTCGGTACCGCCAGCGCCGGCATGGACTTCGAGATAGGCGTCGTTGGCATCCGCCTCGCCCGCCAGCAGCGCCTGGACCTTGTCGGCATCGGCGCGGTCGGCCAGCGCGGCGAGCGCGGCGATGCCTTCATCGATTGTCGCCGCATCTTCCTCGGCCTCGCCCAGTTCGACGAATTCGACGGCGTCCGCCATATCTTTGCCAATACGAGTGACCGCGCCGATCGCGGCTTCGAGCCGCTGACGCTCGCGCATCACGGCTTGCGCATCCTTGGGATTATCCCACAGCTTCGGATCCTCGACGCGGGCGTTAAGCTCGTCGAGGCGGCGCAGGGCGCGCTCCCAGTCGAGGAACTTGCGCACCAGCGCCAGCGCGGCCTCAATCCGTTCGATATGGGCCTGCCCCTCGGCACGCATGGGAAAAGTTCTCCGTAATTCCGGCGTTCCGCTTAGCGGACGGGGCGGGATTGTAAAGTTGGGGGGTGGCAGCGGCTCGGGTGCGGGGAATCGCGCCTCCGGGCAATAAGCGCGGCGTTTTCCCCGCCTGCAACGCGCCGACCTTCGCTATCGCCTCATTGCGCATGAAAGCGATCATTTCGCAAAATGGCGAGGTCAGGCGCAGTTCGATATCGACACCGCCCTCGGGATCGATATGGACGGTTTTGATCAGCCCCATTTCGCTCAGCCCCATCGGCACGCATGCGGTTGCCGCCAAATTACCCATGCCATGCCTCCAGCAACACTCTCCGGTGTTCGCGCAGCACTGGCTGAGGATAGGGGCGAGGTGGAATTGAGTATTGTGTCTCCGGATTGCTCACTACCCTTGTGCCAGTTACCAAAAATTGGTAACTGGCAATCCATGGCCAGCAAGAACACCTCGATCGCCCTTGGCGAACCCTTCATCCAGTTCGCGCAGCGCAAGGTCGCATCGGGCGAATTCGGCTCGACCAGCGAAGTCGTCCGCGAGGCGATGCGGCATTATATCGCGGAAGACACCAAGCTGGAAGCGCTGCGACAGGCGCTGATCGAGGGCGAGAATAGCGGCCCGCCGGTCCCTTGGGATGTGGAAGCCTTCCTGAAAGCGCAGCGGCTCGACAATTGACGCGAAAGCTCGTCATCGGGCCGCGCGCTCGGACGGATATTTCAGGCATCTGGCGGTATACCGCTGTGGAGCATGGGCGCGATGCGGCAGACGGCTATGTCCGCGAGCTGGATCAGACCATGCAACTGGTCCGCCAGTTTCCGGAAATGGGCGTGGATTGCTCGGATGTAAGAAAGGGCTACCGCCGCATCGGATCAGGTTCGCATCTGATCTATTACATCGTCAGGAAATCAGAGATTTACGTCATCCGCGTGTTGCACGGGCGGATGGATGCCGGCGCGCACCTGCGTTGAGGATAGCTTGGATAAATTGGGGGTGGTTGCACCTGTCACCGAAGCCTAAGAGCCTGATTCGAAAGTTTATCAAGCATAGCAGTATCTTGCGGTGCGGCGTGTGAGCATGCGGATGGAGGCGATGTGGGCCCATGCC
>JAYVWX010000133.1:0-19839 GCA_043785715.1 Novosphingobium sp.
CGCTGCATGCTTCACGCGTCTTGACGCCTGCCGGATTTCAGCCGGACTGGTGCATCCTTGTGGACAGAGGCCTTATTGCCGCGGTGATGCCGTCCAGCGCGTGCCCGGCGCATGTGCGGAAGCGGAGCCTGGAGGGCGACCTGCTTCCGGGCTTCATCGACCTCCAGGTCAATGGCGGCGGGGGCATTCTCTTCAACGACCATCCAACGGTCGATGGCATAGCGGCGATTGGGGAAGCGCATCGCCGCTTCGGCACCACCGGTTTCCTGCCGACTCTCATCAGCGACGATCTCGAAGTCGTCGAGCGCGCGATCGCGGCGGTCGATGCTGCAATCCAGCAAGCCGTGCCAGGCGTGCTCGGGATCCATATCGAGGGGCCATTCCTGAACCCCGCCAAGCAAGGCGTCCACGACGCTTCCAAGTTCAGGATCCTCGATGCGGACGCAATCAATGTCCTTGCCTCCCTCCGGCACGGCCGCACCCTCGTCACCCTTGCGCCGGAAATGGCCCCACCTGGCGCCATTCGCGCGCTGGTGGATCGCGGCGTGGTGGTCGCGGCCGGTCACACCGCCGGCTCATACGAGGAAATCAAGGCGAGCTTTGCGGAGGGCCTGAGCGGTTTCACCCATCTGTTCAACGCGATGACCCAGCTTGGGAGCCGCGAGCCGGGTGCGGTCGGTGCTGCGCTCGACAGCAGCGCAAGCTGGTGTGGCCTCATCGTGGACGGACATCATGTCCACCCGGCCACCCTGCGTATCGCGCTCGCGGCGAAGGGAGCGGAGCGCCTGGCCATCGTCACCGATGCCATGCCCACGGTGGGATGGGACGGGCGGGAGTTTCTCCTGGGCGGGCGGCGCATCGCCGCCGCCGACGGCCGGTGTGCCGCTCCCGATGGCACGCTTGCCGGGTCCGATCTGAACATGGCCGAAGCGGTGCGCAATGCCGTGCGTTTGCTTGGCGTCGATCGCGCGACGGCAGTCCGGATGGCGAGCGCCGTGCCAGCCTCGGTGCTGGGGATTTCAGGAGAACGCGGTTCGATCGAGCCGGGTCTGCGGGCAGATCTCGTGCTTGTCGATGCTCAGGGGATGGTCATCGAGACCTGGATCGACGGCGAGTCTAAGCCGGCCCTGTAGCGGCGATCGCGAAGTTGGAACCGAATTTCATTCCTGCTTTGCCCGCCTCCGGGCCAGAAGGACCGCGCCGTCAAGAGCGTCCCCCAGCGGCTCGCGCAGCCGCGCGCGGATGCTGGGGGCCAACCAGTCCCGCATGCGAGCCGCGACGCCGCCCATCAGACAACAATGGGGCGCACCGAAATCGAACAGGGTACGGATCATGTTTTCAATCCGCCGCGCGGCTTCTTGTACGATCAACTCCGCGATCGTGTCACCTTGCATGGCATAGTCGAGCACCATGGGGGCCAATGCCCCGTAGTCGGCGGGAGTCGCCCGCGCCGTCCATTCGACGATCTCGCCCGCAGAGCTATGAAAGCGATCGAGCACCGCACGGCTCATGGCGGAGTGAGCGATGCGGCCATCGCGGGCCCACAGCGATCGCCGGATCGCGCGCAGGCCCAGTTCGGCCCCGCTGCCTTCGTCCGATACCGGAAAGCCATAGCCACCGATGGTGAAGATCTTGTCGCCGAGCCGGCCAAAGCCGATGCTGCCGGTGCCGACAATGACGACAGCGCCGTCATCCCCCGCATGGGCGCCGAGATTCGCAATCGCCGCATCGCTCGCGAAGGCGGTGGATCGGAAGGGAAAGTCGTGTGCTTTGAGACCTTGCAGGAAGCCGGCGCGGTTGAGGCCTGCCGTACCGATGCCTGCCCGGATTGAAGCGATTTCGGCCTCCGTCGATCCAGCATCAGCCAGGGTAAGAGAGTAGCAATCCTCGATGGCGTGCAACGCTTGCGGTAGGCCAAGGGGGGTATTGGCAGCGCCCGCTTCGCCCGTGCCCAGGATCCGTCCGTCGCCTGAAACCAGCTTTGCCCGCGTGTGGGTGCCGCCGGCATCTATTCCAAGGTATAATTCCATGCCTTGCAAGGATACCGTCAACGATGGCGATGGCAAGTTAGTGTGGAACCAGCCTCGTCTACTTCGTTAGTGTGGCGACCAGGGAGAGACTGCATTGCCGACAGAAAGAATCAGCTCCCGCTACACCGATCTCGATCTCTGGCCGACCGGCGACGCCGTGCTGGCGATGCTCGAAGGTCAGTTTGCGGCGGCAGCAGCTGTGCAGTCACAGGCTGCCGGGATAGCCAGAGCCGCAGATGAAGCGGCAGCCCGCCTTGGCGACCCCGCTGGCCGGATCATCTACGTTGGGGCGGGTACCTCGGGGCGCATTGCGGTTCAGGATGGCGTGGAGCTGGGTCCGACTTATGGCTGGGGCAGCGAACGTCTCGCCTACCTCCTCGCGGGCGGAACGGACGCGCTCCTGTCCAGCGTCGAGGGGGCCGAGGACGACACGGCGGCTGGCGAGGAGGCGATGCGCGAAGCCGCACCGACGCCCCGGGACGTGGTGGTGGGCGTCGCGGCCAGCGGCACGACCCCCTACACCGTCGCCGCTGTCCGTGCCGCGCTCGCGGGCGGCGCATTGACGATTGGCCTTGCGAGCAACGCCGGAACGCCGTTGCTGCAAATCGTGGCGCACCCCATTTTCCTCGACACGGGCGCTGAAGTTGTCGCCGGTTCGACGCGCATGAAAGCGGGAACAGCTCAGAAGATCGCGCTGAACCTGTTTTCGACCGCAGTGATGCTGCGCCTGGGACGGGTCTATAACGGCCTCATGATCAACATGCTCGTATCGAACGACAAGCTGCGCCGCCGCGCTGTCGAGATGATCTGCGAAGTCGCCCGCGTCGAGAGAACCGTGGCCGAAGTGGCACTTGAGCAGGCTGACGGTGATATCAAGCTGGCGTCGCTGATCGCCCTCGGAGGGACGCCTAAGCAAAGTGCAGCCTCTCTATCTGCAGCCGGCGGCGACCTTCGGATCGCGATCCGGCTGGTTAAGGCCGAGGAGTGAGCTGTTGCTGGCCTGCTTTTGCTCCGTCGCGGACCATGGCGATCGTTCGAAGCCGTAGAGCATGCCACGCTCGAATGGGTCGACTGGTTCAACAACCGGCGGCTGCTTCAGCCCATCGGCGATCTCCCGCCGGCAGAAGCCGAAGTGCGCTACACCACTCCTTGGGACACCATCGCGCAGGCATTCTAGGAGCGATCAATTTTTTGTGCGTCCTGGCATCGTTGTCCTTGCCGGCGCGGACCGATTCAAAGCACCAGGCTTACTATTCGATCGGAGAATTCTGCCGGCTGTGATAGAACAGGCTCAATCGGCGGACAGCGTACCGGGGGAGGACGAGATGGATCAGCATGTCTATAAAATCGTAGAAATCGTTGGCACGTCGGGATCGAGCATCGAAGATGCGATTCAGACCGGGATTACTCGCGCCGCCCAGAGCCTGCGCAATATCGGCTGGTTTGAAGTCCTCGAAACGCGTGGTCACGTTGTCGATGGGCGCGTCGACCACTTCCAGGTGACCATGAAGCTCGGTTTCACGCTTGAAGGGGTGGCAAGTGAGTGATCTCGACAAGCGACAGGTAGTCGACCTGTTGAATCGGATCCTCGAACAGGAGCTGGCGGGTGTAGTGCGCTATACGCACTATTCCTTTCTCGTGTTCGGCTACAGCCGAATTCCGATAGTTTCGTGGCTGCGGGACCAAGCCAACGAATCTCTTTTGCACGCGCAGCAGGCAGGAGAGATGATAACCCTCCTGGGGTCCTATCCCTCGCTCGGCATTGGTCCGCTGCTCGACAGTCATCAGCATGATATCGGCGCGGTAATGCGCGACTCGCTCGAAACCGAAGGCAGGGCGCTGGCGCTTTACAAGGAACTCCTAGGAATTGTGGAAGGGCGATCGGTTATGCTTGAGGAATACGCTCTCCAGATGATTTTTGCTGAGGAGCTGCACGCTGGTGAGGTCGATAAGATGCTCCGCAAACCCGGCGAGGTAGCGAAGTTTGCGGAATCCGAGTGATGTAACTCAGGGGCCGAGTGCCAGCAGCGGGAGTAGGACAATCCCGGCGACGTGTTTCGCCGAGCAATACCCGGAACTCTGGGCAGCATATCAGCATCTGGGCACGGCAGCGAGCAACGCCGGCCCGCTCGATGAGCGGACAAGGAGGCTTGTCCATCTTGCCTTGGCGATCGGTGCGGACTCGCGTGGTGCCTCTCACTCACACGCCCGACGGGCAATGGCCGAGGGTATAGTCTTCTCGGAATTCGTTGAGACGCCCAGCGTAAGCATCCGGTGAGGGCCGCAGTAGCGGGCGTCAGTCGTTTGCCGGTTTCATGATGCGTTTTGCCACGGCATTGCGGCGGGCGTCGATGGTGCGCTTGGTCAATCTGGTCATGGGTCTGGTCCGGAGTGTGTTCGTAATTCCTCTCAAAGTTGCCCCTGGGTTCCGGCGGGCCGCGCGCCTGCAATCTGCTTCCCCACGCAGGTGCAGCATAGCCGGGGAAGCAGGGGGGAAGCAGTTGATGGGAAACCGCCGGAAATTGCAGGGTAGCGGCTGCGACTCGGCACGCAAAGTAAGATATTAATATTGTGTGATATTTCGTGGTTTCGGCAGCTCCCGGCCACGCTGGCGAAATTGCCTGAACCCAGTTGCCAAGGTTGGGGTCGAGGGTTCGAATCCCTTCGCCCGCTCCACGTTTTCTCCCAGAAGGCCAACGGATTACTCCTCGCGAAGCTCGCGAGGTGATGATGACAACGCCCCTAGCGCACTCGATTTGGCTGTCCACAAGCGACCGATGGTTGATCCACGCCGAAATCCTGGCTGCCGGATGCCCGCTTACGGCACTCCTTCATAATTGACTGGGTATGTTGGGGTCGCGCTTCGGCATCAAACTGTAACCTCTCTCGATTTCCACCCGAATTGACATTCAGCCCCCTCCAGAGCATTTCCACACCAATATGACATTCCTGCTGCGCCATCTCCTGTTGCTCGGGGTCATTCTTGGCCTTGCCGGGCAGAGCGTGGCTTTTGCATCCAGCCCTTGCGCTGAGATGCAAAAGGAACAGGCGATGTCGGGTCCGATGGCTGGCATGCCCGATTGCGCGATGGGCCAGCACAGGTCGGACAATGGCTCTGCTCCCTGCAGCGACATGACGCCCGGCTGCCTCGCCATGGCGGGATGCGTGGCCCTCGTTGCGGTTGATTCGCTGTCGCCGACCATCCAGGCACCGCTCCTCGTCGCGAGGCTCAATCTCTGGCCCACAACGCCGGTTCTGCTGGGGCGCAGCATCGCGCCCGATCCCGATCCCCCCTCCCTCCTTGGCTGAACCCTGTGCGGTGGACGACTGAAGGGTCGCTCGCCACTTCTTGCGTTTATCCGAGGAATTTCCATGGACAGGATTGGTGCGGCTGCGCTCGCAGTTGCCATAGCCGTTTATGCGGGGCCAGCCGCTGCAGAACCACTGACGTTCAATGTGGCACTGGAGCGCGCAGCAGCCAATGCCCCGTCGGTGCAGGCGAACGAGGCTGGGGTTGAGGCCACGCGCTCGGCCACCATTGCCGCCGGTCGGCTCCCCGATCCGACGCTGTCGGTGGGCATCGACAATTTCCCGATCTCGGGGCCGCCCGCGTTCACCTTCAACCGCGACGAAATGACGATGGCGCGCGTCGGGATCGAACAGGCATTTCCAAACCCCGCCAAGCGCCGCGCGCAGCGGTGGCGGGCGCAGGCGGATATCGGTGTGGCCGAAGCCGGTCTGGCGGTCGAAGCGCAGAATGTCGGGCTTGAAACCGCGCTCGCCTGGGTCGATCTCTACTATGCGAAGCGGCGGCTTGCCCAGCTGCAGCGGCTCGACGAAAGCCTTGGCGATTTGCAAGCGACGGTTTCGGCGCGGTTGACGTCCGGATCGGCCCGGCCCTCGCAGGCCCTCGAGCCCGAGCAGCTGCGCGCCGCCGTCAACGACCGCCGCAGCGAACTCACCGCCGAAGTCGCCAAGGCGCGTGCCAGGCTTGCACGCTTGACTGGCGACCCGGATGCGGATGTTTCCGGAAAACCGCCGGTTCTCGAAGTGGATGGTCCCGCATTGCGGGCTGGTCTGGCATCGCTGCCACGCCTGCGGGCGCTCGATGCTGAGACGCGCGCCGCAGACGCGGACGCCGCGCTTGCCCGCGCGGACAAGCGGCCCGACTGGCGGGTCGGCACATCCTACGGCCGCCGCGATCCGGCCTATGGCGATATGGTTTCGGTCACCGTCAGCATCGACCTGCCATTCTTTTCGGGACGCCGGCAAAATCCCCTGATCGCCGCACGCGAGAGCGAGGCAAGCCGCGCCCGGCTGATGCGCGAAGCCGGTAAACGCGAACTTCTGGCGGCACTCGACGGCGATCTTGCCGATCACACCATGCACGACCAGCGCCTGATGAACGCACGGCAAACACTGGTACCGCTGGCCAAACGCCGGGCCGAACTCGACATGGCGAGCTACGCCGCAGGCAAGCTCGATCTCGGCAGCGCTCTGCTCTCAACCCTGGCACTGGCGGAAGCCGAGGTCGATGGTTTGTCGCGCCAGGCCGACGTCGCGCGCGATGTGATCCGGATCAACTATACCTATGGGGAGATGCGGCCATGATCACGGAAGCGACAACAGCGGCGCGCTGGCGCGCTGGAATACTGGCGGCAGTGCTGATTGCGGGCGGCGGCGGATATTGGCTAGGACAGCGCAGCGGGCCTGCCCCCGATAATAGTTCAGGCCAAACGGGACGGAAAATTCTTTACTGGTACGATCCGATGGTGCCGCAAGAGCATTACGACAATCCCGGCGCCTTGTCCTCGATGGGGATGAAGACCCAGCCCAAATATGCCGACGATGGCACCGCGAATGGCGGGGCGCCGGGGGTATCGATCGATCCGGCGGCCATGCAGAATCTCGGTATCCGCATTGTCCCGGCACAAATGGGCAGCCTCGCTGCCACACTCAACGTCACCGGTAGCATCGACTTCAACCAGCGCGATGTCGCCATCATTCAAGCCCGCTCGGGTGGCTTCGTGTCCCGGGTCTATGCCCGCGCTCCCGGCGATATCGTGCGCGCCGGTGCGCCGATAGCCGACGTGCAACTGCCTGAATGGGGCGGCGCACAGACCGAGTTTCTGAGCGTCAGACGGCTCGGCAGGCCTGATCTCACCGCTGCGGCGCGCCAGCGGCTCAAGCTGCTGGGCATGTCAGATGGCTTGATCGCCAGCGTCGAACGCTCGGGACGGACCAATGGCACGGTAACGATTACCTCGCCGATTTCCGGGGTGATCCAGACGCTCGATGCGCGCGCCGGTGTGACACTGGCCCAAGGGCAAACGCTAGCCCAAGTGACCGGCATTGGCACGGTCTGGCTCAACGCCGCCGTTCCCGAAGTCCAGGCGGCAAGCGTCCGCGTCGGTCAAAGCGCGCGCGCGACCCTCACCGCCTTTCCTGGCGAAACTTTCCGCGGGCGGATCGTCGCGATTCTGCCAACCGCGCAAGCCGACAGCCGCACCGTCACCGTGCGGATCGAACTCGCCAATCGCGGCGGTCGCCTGCGCCCCGGCATGTTTGCGCAGGTGGCGCTCGGCGGCTCGGGCAGCACGGCGCTACTGGTGCCAAGCGAAGCGGTGATCCGCACGGGGACGCGCACGATTGTCATGCTGGCAACCGGCAATGGCCGCTATCAGCCCGCCGAAGTCCGCACTGGCCGCGAAGGCGGCGGACAGACCGAGATTCTGGAGGGCTTGGCCGCTGGCGAAAAGGTCGTCGCCTCGGGACAATTCCTGCTCGATTCCGAAGCGAGCCTGACCGGTATCGAAGCCCGCAAGCTGGGGGCGGCGAAGTGATCGAATGGATCATCCGCGCCTCGGTGAGGGCGCGCGGGTTGGTGGCGGTCACGGCGCTGGTTCTGACGCTCATCGGCATTGCAGCGGTGCGAACCACGCCGGTCGACGCGCTGCCAGACCTGTCCGATGTGCAGGTGATCATCCGCACCACCTATCCGGGCCAAGCCCCGCAGATTGTCGAGAACCAGGTCACTTACCCGCTTACCACAACGATGCTCTCGGTCCCCGGCGCGCGCATCGTGCGCGGCTATTCCTTCGTCGGTGACAGCTTCGTCTATGTGCTGTTCGAGGATGGCACCGATCTCTATTGGGCGAGATCGCGCGTGCTGGAATATCTCAGCCAGGTGCAGGGGCGCCTGCCAGCGGGCGCAACCGCTTTGCTCGGTCCCGATGCCACCGGCGTGGGCTGGATTTACGAATATGCCCTGGTCGACAAGACCGGTCGGCACGATCTGGCGCAGCTCCGCAGCATCCAGGACTGGTTCCTGCGCTATGAGCTGAAATCCGTTCCCGGCGTTGCCGAAGTCGCCAGCATCGGGGGGATGGTCAGACAATATCAGGTCGTCGTCGATCCGCAAAAACTTGCCTCATACGGCGTGACGGCGAACGATGTCAGCGACGCCCTCAAACGCGCCAATCAGGAGACCGGCGGCGGTATCGTGGAAATGGCGGAAGCCGAATATATCGTTCGGGCCGGTGGCTATCTCAAAACCCTCGACGATTTCCGCGCGGTGCCAATCCGCGCCGCTGCGGGCGGGGTGCCAGTTGTATTGGGCGACGTCGCCACGGTGCAGGTTGGCCCCGATATGCGGCGCGGGATTGCCGAACTCAACGGCGAAGGCGAAGTCGCCGGCGGCGTGATCGTCATGCGCCAAGGCAAGAACGCCCGCGAGGTGATCGCAGGCGTCCGCACCAAACTGGCCGAACTCAAGGCGGGCCTGCCCTCTGGTGTCGAGGTGGTCACCACCTATGACCGATCCGGCCTGATCGACCGCGCGGTCGAGAACCTGACCGGCAAGTTATTCGAGGAATTCCTCATCGTCGCGCTCGTCTGCGGGCTGTTCCTGTGGCACGCCCGCTCGGCACTGGTGGCGATATTGACGCTGCCGCTGGGCATATTGATCGCCTTCATCGTCATGCGGGTGCAGGGATTGAACGCCAATATCCTCTCGCTAGGCGGGATTGCTATCGCCATTGGCGCGATGGTCGATGCGGCGGTGGTGATGATCGAGAACGCCCACAAACATCTTGAACGGTGGGCGCAGGACAATCCGGGTGAGGAATTGTCCGGCGAAGAGCGTTGGCACGTTATTACAAATGCCGCCGCCGAAGTTGGCCCCGCGCTGTTTCTCAGCCTGCTCATCATCACGTTCTCGTTCATCCCGATCTTTTCGCTGCAAGGCCAGGAAGGGCGGCTGTTCGCACCGCTCGCATTCACCAAGACCTATGCGATGGCCGGCGCCGCCTTGCTGTCGATCACGCTCATCCCAGTGCTGATGGGCTGGCTGATCCGGGGACGCATCCCGAGTGAGGATAGCAACCCGATCAACCGTTTCCTGACGCGCATTTACCGCCCCGCGCTCGATTGGGTACTGGCCAAGCCCAAAGCCGCGCTGCTGATCGCAGTGCTGGTGTTCGCCTCCAGCCTGTGGCCGATCAGCCAGACCGGCGGCGAGTTCATGCCGCAGATGAATGAAGGCGATTTGCTCTATATGCCCTCGGCTCTGCCGGGAATTTCGACGGCGAAGGCGTCGATGCTGCTCCAGCAGACCGACCGGCTGATCAAGACCCTGCCCGAAGTAGAAAGTGTGTTCGGCAAGGCAGGGCGCGCCGACACGGCGACCGATCCCGCCCCACTCGAAATGTTCGAGACCACGATCCGCTTCAAACCTAAGAGCCAGTGGCGCGCGGGCATGACGCAGGCGAAGTTGATCGACGAGCTGGACAGGACGGTCAAAGTCCCCGGCCTCGCCAATTTCTGGATACCGCCGATCCGCAACCGGATCGACATGCTGGCAACCGGCATCAAAAGCCCGATCGGCATCAAGGTATCAGGCGCGAACCTCGACGATATTGACCGCACCGCGCGGCAAATCGAAGCGGTCGCGAAAACCGTGCCGGGGATCACCTCCGCGCTCGCAGAACGGCTTTCAGGCGGGCGTTATATCGACGTCGCGATCAACCGGGCAGCCGCGGCGCGCTACGGCTTAAATGTTGCCGATGTGCAGGCTGTGGTGTCGGGTGCGATTGGCGGCGAGGCGGTCGGCCAAACCGTCGAAGGTCTGGCCCGCTACCCGATCAGCGTGCGCTACCCCCGCGAAATCCGGGACAGCGTGGCCGACATCGTCAATCTGCCGGTGCTGACGCCTTCGCGCCAGCAAATCACGCTGGGGACGGTCGCCGATGTGCATATCACCAACGGCCCGCCCATGCTCCGCAGCGAGAATGGGCGTCCTGCCACATGGGTCTATATCGACGGGCGGGGCCGTGCGCTGACCGAGATCGTCGGCGATCTGCAAAGGGCGGTGGCGCAAAAGGTCAAGCTGCCGGCCGGAATCAGCGTCGCCTATACCGGGCAGTTCGAGTTCCTCGAACGGGCCACGCAGCGGTTGAAAATCGTGGTTCCAGCGACGCTGCTGATCATCTTCGCGCTGCTCTACGCGACGTTCCGGCGCTGGGATGAAGCCGCGCTGATCATGGCGACGCTGCCGTTCGCGCTGACGGGCGGGGTCTGGCTGCTCTATCTGCTGGGGTTCAACCAGTCGGTGGCCACCGGCGTCGGGTTCATCGCGCTGGCGGGCGTGTCGGCCGAGTTCGGGGTGGTCATGCTGATCTACCTCAAATCGGCGCTGGCGGAGGATAGCGATGTTGAAGCCGCCGTCCGCGCCGGCGCGTTGCTGCGCGTCCGCCCCAAGGCCATGACGGTGGCGGTGATCCTCGCCGGTCTGTTCCCGATCCTGATCGGCACCGGCACAGGCTCGGAAGTGATGAGCCGCATCGCCGCGCCGATGGTCGGCGGCATGCTCACCGCGCCGCTGCTCTCGATGCTCATCATCCCCGCCGCCTATCTGCTGATGCGGCGGCGCACCCAGGTTCAACACCAAGGAGAACCAACATGAAGAAGGCAATGATACTTACCGCGCTGGTCTCGCTGCCGGTCGGTCTGTCCGGCTGCGACAAGAAGCCGCAAGCGCCAGAGGTTGAAGCCCCCAAGGCCGCTGCCACTGCCGACGCCATGTCGGGCATGGCGATGCCCGCAGGCAGCAAGATGGGCAAAGGCTCTGGCACTGTGACCGCCGTGGATGCCACGGCAGGCAAGATCACGCTCGATCACGGCGCGATTCCTGCCGTTGGCTGGCCCGCGATGAAGATGGGATTTTCCGCCAAGCCCGATCTGCTCAAGGGCGTGGCCGTTGGCGACAAGGTTGATTTTGATGTCACCGTGACCGGTAGTGCTGGCGAAGTGACTGCCATCAAAAAGCAGTAACGTGAGTGCAGGCGGGGGAGGAAAGCCGGGCTTTCCATCCCTCGTATGCCTTAAACGTCGCGCGCGGGCGGCTGTGCGCATCGCGGGCGGTGTACGTCAGGGCCTATCCCCGGGCGACGCCGATCAGCAGCCGCAACCGGGCAGGGATGGAGCATTTCATGGCGAAATCCCTTCCTTACTATGCTGTTGCATCGCCCGGGTGGTTTCCGGCGCGTTGCGGGAGAACCGTGATCAACGCGATGATGGCGATCGCCAAAGCTGCCGAGGCCAGGGGGCGGCTCAAGGCAAGTCCGCCATGATCGCCCGGTTTGTCGAGAAAATCGCCAACCGCTGCGCCGAGTGGGCGCGTCAGGATGAAGGCGGTCCAGAACAGCAGGGTCCGGCTGATCGCAGTTCTGAAATAGAGCACCGCGACCACCGCCAGCATGGCCGCAAAAACGGCGGCTGCGCCGATATAGCCCCGGCCGCCGGTCAGAACCACGTCCTTATGCCAAAGACGAAGCTGGTCGCTTGCACCCGCTCGCCCGCTGCGTTGGCAAAGCGGGCGCTGTCGCCAGTTTTCCGTTGCCAGGACACGCCGATATAGGGGGCAAACTCGCGCCTGATCTCATAGCGCAAGCGAAGCCCGAGTTCGGCGTCGGAGAGGCCCGCGCCGATGCCACTGGCAGGCACGTCCTGCGCTGCAAAGTTGAGCTCGACGCGCGGTTGCAGGATCAATCTCTGGGTAATGCGCTGATCGTAGTAACCCTCGAACCGTCCAAGCAAATCCCCCTTGTCCGAAAGGAACAGCGCACCGTTAACCTTGAACCAGTAAGGCGCAACCCCCTCGATGCCGATCGTCGCGTAGGTGCGTGACGGATTGGGCGCGATATCGTGGCGTACGCCGACCTGGGCGTTCCAGTACGGCGAAATCGCGCGCGAGTAGAGTGCCTGGACCTCAACATCTTCAACCGGTTTCCCGATGGCGCCCTCGCCTTCGGTCTTGATCAGCAGCCGGTCGAGATCGCCGCCGAACCAGGCCTCGCCTTCCCAGCGATAGCCATCGCCGCCCTTGCGCGCCTGATACTCGGCGAGGTCGAACAAGACCATCGATCCGCTGAATGCACCGTGCTCGCGGCGCAACGCCGCGCGGGAACGGGCCATTTCCGTTGGATCGAACAGCGCATCGGCGGCGTGATCGGTGGGCGGCGCGGGTGCCGGGACATTTTCGGTATCGGGGGTTTCGGGCTGCATTTCGGCCATGTCATGACCTTCGTGCGGTTCGTCGGAAGCGGTCATGTCCATGGCGGGCAAGGTGCCCGGTGCTTCGGGCGCGCCGGGCGCATCGGGCATGGCGTGTCCGGCGTGGGGATCACCGGGCGGTTGGGCAGGCTCGGACGGCGTTGGCGCCGCCGGCTTGGTCGGCATCTCCATGCCCGGCATGGCTTGCGCCATCGCGGGGCTGGCCGTCAGCAGGACGGGCAGTGCAATAATGGCGGCCAGCGCGGGAATGAGCAGCCGGGTCATGCGCCTGCCTCGTCACCCCGGACCGTTACCACCCGGAACATTCCGGCATGCATGTGCAGGAGCATGTGACAATGGAATGCCCAATCGCCGAGGCCATCCGCGGTCAGGTCGAACGAGACCTTGCCGCCCGGCAAGACGTTGACGGTGTGCTTGAGCGGATGATGGCCGGGATTGCCGGTAACGACCTCGAAGAAATGGCCATGAAGATGGATCGGGTGCGGCATCATCGTGTCGTTGATCAAATTGACGCGCACCCGCTCCTTATGCCGGAAGGGGATCGGCTCGGTGCGATCGCTGAACTTCTCGCCATCGAACGACCACATGTAGCGCTCCATGTTGGCAGTCAGATGGATGTCGATTTCGCGCGACGGCTTGCGGGTATCGGGATTGGGGGCAAGCGACAGGAGGTCCTTGTAGGTAAGGACCCGGTGATCGACCTTTTCGAGGCCAGTCGGGCGCTCGCCCGTCCGGTCCATCGGCATGGGTGACAAGCTGGCCACGCCAGGCCCCAGCTTGACCTGCGGCGCGACATCGGGATCGCGCATGTTCATCGCGCCCATATCATGGCCCTCCATGTCATGGCCCATGGCAGCATGATCCATTCCGGCCATGTCACCGCCAGACATGTCCATCCCGGCCATGTCCCCGCCGCCCGACATGGCCATATCGCCCATGCCCATGTCCTTCATGGTCAGCAACGGACGGTCTCGCAGCGCCGGGATTGGCGCGGCCATGCCCATCCGCGGGGCCAGCGTGGCGCGGACCTGACCTGAACGGTCGATCGCCTCGGCGATGAAGCCATAGGCGCGGTCCTCCTTCGGCTCGACAAGGACATCATAGGTCTCGGCAATGCCGATTTGGAATTCGTCGGTTTCGACCGGCTGGACATTCTGCCCGTCGGCGGCAACCACCATCATTGGCAGGCCGGGAAGCCGCACGTTGAAATTGGTCATGGCCGAAGCGTTGATGATCCGCAGCCGCACCCGCTCGCCCGGATTGAACAGCCCGGTCCAGTTGGCGCCGCTGTCATGGCCGTTGACGAGGTAGTGGTAGGTGGAGCCGGTGACATCCGAAATGTCGGTCGGGTCCATTCGCATCTTCGCCCACATCCGGCGTTCGGCAGCGGACTGGTCCTTGCCGGCGAGGAGACCCGCCAACGTCTGCTTCTGCATGTTGAAATAGCCGCCTTGCGCCTTCAGTTTCCGCAGCTGGGTGTGCGGATGCATGAAGCTCCAGTCGGCCAGCAGGATCACATGTTCGCGGTCATAGGCGACCGGATCTGGTCCGGCGGGGTCGATAACGATTGCGCCATACAGGCCCATCGCTTCCTGCATGCCCGAATGGCTGTGATACCAATAGGTGCCCGACTGGCGGACCGGGAAATCGTAGATATACGTCTGGCCGGGCTTGATCCCGGGAAAACTCACGCCCGGTACGCCGTCCATCTGGAACGGCACGAGCAGCCCGTGCCAGTGGATCGAACTCTCCTCGGAAAGTGCGTTGGTCACCGCGAGCCGGACGGTCTGGCCTTCCTTCAGGCGGATAATCGGCCCTGGAGCAGTGCCGTTGATACCGATGGCATGGCCTTGCCGTCCGCCTACCGGCAGCATCGCATGGCCAATACCGAGGGCAATTTCGCCGCCCGAAACGGTCGGCAGGGATGCGGCAAGGCCGGGCGTTCCGCTCCACGCCCATGCGGGAAGAGCGCCCGCCACGGCCAAGCCGCCACCCGCCAGGGCGGCGGTGCGAATCAGGGTGCGGCGGTCCAGCGGGGAGGAGTGCATGGCGAATTACTCGGCAAAAACGGCAGTCGTCGCAAGTCGATACGCAGCTGCATGCATCACCCCTCAAAATTCCACGCTCGCTCAACTGCGGGGGCCAAGCATCTCGCCGAGTTTCGCGCGGGCGCGGTAAAGCCGCGTCTCGACCGTCTTTTCGCTGACCCCGAGGATGTCAGCCGCTTCGGTCTGGCTCAGGCCATCGACCGCGCGCAGCAGCAGAACTTCGCGCAGGCGCGCGGGCAGCTTGGCGATCGCGGCCGATACCCGCGCCAGTTCCGCACGGTCGGCCGCCTGCGTATCGGCAAGCGCCGCGTCGTCGGCGATGCCGAGAGCATCTTCGAGCGGGATAGCACGGGTAAAGAACGAGCGAACGGTGCGGCGTCTTGCCCAGTCGCGGCACTTGTTGAGCGCGATCCGCTTGAGCCAGGCGACAAAGGGGCGGTCCGGGTCATAACGCTTGAGCGCCGCGAACGCTGATACGAATACTTCTTGCGTGACATCGAGCGCCTCGTTCTGGTCGCCCGTAGCCGCTCGCACCAGCCGGAAAACGGCGTCCCGGTGCCGGGCCAGCAATTCGCGATAGGCGGCCTGACGTCCGGCCAATGCCAGCGCCGCAAGTTCGCCGTCGCTGCAATCGGATAGCGAAAGGCTCACCGCGCGCCGGCGGTCAGCGCCTTGACCACGGTCCGGTCAAACATGGCCGCCTGCGCGGGCGTCAGGACAGCGCGCATTTCGAAAAGATGCTCGAGTGTTTCCTTCTGCAACTCGCCCATGACATGGTGGCTATGATCGATGGCAGCAGTCACCTGAGAGCCATAGCCGTGCTCGGTATCGATCGCTTCGGCGAGGCGGGCGTTTGCGGCGCGCATTTCGAGTTCGAGCGCCGTTCGCCGCACGGCAAAACGCTGTTCGATAGCGTCGACTGCGGCATGTTGAGCGGCATCCAGCTTCAGCTGCCGGTGCAGGACCCTGTGTATTTCAGTTTCGCTGGGCCGCTCCGGCTGGATGATAAGCCGGCCGGCAAAGACGCCGCCCAGCGCTGCTGCAAAGGCGACAAGGCCAATCAGGACAGGCCGCATCTTCGTGGTCACCCGCGAAAATCCAGCAAGGTCGAGGGTGCCAGCGCGCCGCCCGTAGCGAAAGGCGATAGCGACTGCGCCGATGCCGGATCGCTGCTTGAGAGGCTTCCGCCAGCAATCCCCAGCCCAAGCGCGAGAGCGCCGGCTATCCCCATCAGCCGCGGCGCAAGTGCCGCTTCATGCTGTCGCCGCGCCGCGCCGGCCAGCACAGCATCGCCGATCGCCGCCAGTCCCGGCGGAACCGGGGCCTGCCCAAGTCGCGCAAGCATAAGGTCGATGTCAGTCACGACGCCATTCTCCTGGTGGTCTTGCGCTATATACGCAGCCGCCCCGCGAATCCCTCGCGCAAAAGATTCGCGCGCAACTTGAGGGGCAGCCCCGACTGGTGCGTATTGCCTGTTGAAAGCGCTTTTATGGAGGTTCCTCATGCATACCAACCGTTTCGCCCTGATGATCGCGGCGCTGGCGAGCTTTGCCACCCCGCAGCTGGTCAGCGCGCATACGCATCTTGTTGCTTCTACGCCTGCCGCCAACGCCACTGTCTTGCGCCCAACCAGGATCGATCTCCGGTTTAACGAGGCGGTCATCGGTTCGACCGTCAAGGTGCAGCTGGCGATGACCGGGATGCCCGGGATGGCTAACCATGCGCCCATGCCGATCACGGGATTCACCTCGCAATTGGGCAAGGACCGCAAGTCCTTGACGCTTATGCTTCGCCGTCCGCTACCAGCGGGGACTTACCGGGTGAACTGGGCGGCGGCCGGCGCCGACACGCACCGCTTGACCGGGACGTTCAACTTCAAGGTCCGCTAGTCTTCATGGACAATTTGCCCGTCATCGCCATCCGATTCGCACTCTATGCCGATCTGATGGTGCTGGCGGGCATGACCGCCTTTACGCTCTATGCCTTCTCCGCCGCCGAGCGAGCCTTGGGTTCGCTCATCGCGTTGCGGCCAATCATTCTCGGGCTTGCGGTGCTCGGCTTGATCTTGTCGGGTCTCGGCTTGCTGGCGCTCGCCGCCGCGATGATGGGCGCTGATTTATTTCCGGTCGAGCCTGCCCACGTCCGCATGATTTTGGTCGAGACCGCGATCGGCGCCGCCTGGATTGTCCGGATGCTGGCTTTGGCGTTCGTCCTGACCGCTGCCCTGGCGCTTGATCGTTATCCGACATCCCTGCGCATAGCGGTGCTGCTGGCAGCATCGGCCGCAATCGCTACGCTCGTCTGGACCGGCCACGCCGGGGCGACCGAAGGTGTTTGGGGCACAGTCCACCGCTTAAGCGATATCGTCCACATGCTCGCGGCATCGATCTGGGTGGGCGGGATCGCATCCTTTGGCTGGCTGCTGTTCCGGCCCGCCGTACAGGCCAATCGAGCCGACCTTGCCATTACCTGCCGGGCGCTCAAGCAATTCTCGCGGGTTGGGACGCTCGTCGTCGGGCTGATCGTCCTGACCGGTTTGATCAACTCCCAGGTTCTGATCGGCGCCGCTAATCTCGGGCTGCTGGCAATCAATCCCTACGGTCAGCTGCTGCTCGCCAAACTCGCGCTGTTCGGGCTGATGCTCGCCCTGGCGGCTGCCAACCGCTGGCGCCTGACCCCGGGGCTGGAAGCCGGCATGGCATCGGGAGATGTGGCTCCGGCGATCATGGCGCTCCGCAAGAGCCTGATCGCCGAAGGTGCGGCTGTGCTCTTCATTCTGGCGCTGGTTGCCTGGCTGGGAACACTCGAGCCGCTTCGAGCCGCGGCGGGGTAACGGCAATACAGGGCTTTGTGCGGAAAATCGATGATCGCCTACATCGCGCTGGACCCACCGCCGCGTGAGCCAGCATCTCCGGTCCCTTAAAAGCCTCGTTCACGGATAATATGCGCTGTCCGGTCCAATTCCTCGCGGAAGTCCGGGTGGGCGATGGCGACCAGACGGCGGGCGCGTTCGGCCAGCGATTGCCCGCGCAACTCCGCCGCGCCGAATTCGGTGACGATGATATCGGCTTCGGTCCGGGCGGTGGTCACCGGGCCGGCGAGGGCTGAGACAATCTTGCTGATGGTGCCGCCCTTGGCGGTGGAGGCGAGCGCGATGATCGAATGACCGCCCGGCGAGCGCACCCCGGCGCGGACGAAATCGACCTGGCCGCCGGTGCCGCCGAGATAGGAAGCGCCCGACTGTTCGGCGTTGACCTGGCCGGTCAGGTCGACCTCCAGCGCCGAATTGATCGTCACCAGCTTCGACAACTGGCCCATCACCGCCGCATTGAGGGTGTAGCTGCTGGCGCACATGCGGATCGCCGGGTTGCGGTGGGCAAAGTCATACAGGCGGCGCGTGCCGACCAGCGCGCCATTGATCGAGATGCCCCGGTCGATTTCCTTGCGGGCGTTGGTGATCACGCCCGCCTCATAAAGATCGACCAGCCCGTCGCCGAGCATACCCGAATGGATGCCGAGATCCTTGCGGTCGCCAAGCAGCCGCACGATCGCATCCGGCACCGCGCCGACGCCGGTCTGGATGACCGAACCGTCCTCGATATAGCGGGCGCAGTGGCGGGCGATGGCCTGATCGGCCTCGCCGATTTTTGCCGACGACACCTCGAAGGGGCTGCGCGAAACTTGCACCGCGACGTCGATCCGCGCGGCGGGCAGCAGTTCGCCATAGGTATACGGCACCCGGTCGTTGACTTCAGCAATCACCAACCGCGCCTTTGCGACCATCTCCTGGACATGGTCGGAAACCAGTCCGAAGCTGTGGTTGCCATCGGCATCGGCCGGGCTGACCTGAATCATGGCGACATCGCAGCCGATGAGACCCTGTTCGATCAGCGGGCCGATCTGGCCGATATGGCAGGGGATCACCCCAAGCTTGCCGCCCCTGGTCATCGAGCGCAGCGCGCCGACCGCGCCCATGCTCGAAAGTGTGAAACTGGCAGCGGTCTCTGGCGTGAACACGCCGGAAAAGCTGGTGGCGATGAAGGCGGAGAGGTTGCCGATGTCGCGGCCTTGCGCGATCAAGGCCTCGATCAGCGTCAAGGGCTCGCCGCAGGCCTGGCCGAAGACGATGCGGTCGCCGGGCTTTAAAAAGCGGGCGAGGTCGATCTCGCCTTGCAGGACATGCCCAGTCATTCACCGATCTCCCCAAACTTCGACTTTGAGCGGGACGTGGTGTAGATTGACCAAGCCATCCGCCAGAAACGCGCGACAGCCGCGGCTCGCAAGGTGGGCAAGGCCTGGAGCGGGTAAGGGGAATCGAACCCCTCTAGCTAGCTTGGAAGGCTAGTGCATTACCACTATGCTATACCCGCCTGCCGCCGCCCTATGCGGCAGCGCGCGGTCAGGGTCAATCGCCCGGTTTGCCGCAACCACTGGGAGCGGGTGATCCGGCTTTGCCGCACTGCAACAAAAATTGCTTGCACCGAACCGCTCACTTGTCACAAATCCTTGACGGGGGGGATGATATAGCGGGCGAATCGCCTCACCTGGCGGTTTTCCGGACGTTCTAGGGAACAAAGCGAGATGGATATGCCCCGGCAACGCCCCTCTGCCGACCAAGCCCGGCCACCGCGTCGGCGCGGTGCATTGGAGCTGGTGATGAGTTCCGGCCTCGGCAAGCTGCTCACCCGGTTTGGCGTCGCCCCGCGCCCGGCCAGCAGCGAGGGCTTGCTCGACCTCGCCGGCGCATTGCTGTCGCTGCGCGGCCGCGCTTCCGGCCCGGCGCTGGCGTCGGCCTTCTTCGACCTTTACGAGGCCAGCGATATCGGCGCCCGGCAGGCCTTCCTCGCCAAACTTCACGCCGTCTACCCGCATGACGCCGCAGCCATCGACGCCGCCATTGCCCACTGGAACGGCAACCGCGACGAGGCTTCGGCGCAGGCACTCAACGATGCCAGCGAATCGCCCTGCATCAAGCTGATCAACCTGCTCAACCTGCTCAACCTGGCGCCTGGCGGCACGCGGCGGCTGCTGGCGATGCGTACCGACCTGCTCAACGCCCCCGCCGGCGAGAACGGCGGCCTCAAGGCGCTCGACGCTGGATTCAAAGATGCGTTCACCACCTGGTTCAACGCCGGTTTTCTCGAGATGCGGCGGATTGGCTGGGACAGCCCGGCCGCGGTGCTGGAAAA
>JAYVWX010000134.1:0-16829 GCA_043785715.1 Novosphingobium sp.
CGCTGCCGGCAGGTGCTGAGCGAGCTGGCGCTGCTGGACGGGACGGACCCGGTAGTGTGGTGCGCGGGGAAGGGGGTGGTGCTGGAAGTGCGGTTGTCCGAGCTGCTGCCGCATGCGTTCGGGCCGGGGAGTTTGGGGTAGTCGTCGGGGTTCGACCCCAAAACGAACGTTTATTGTCAGGCTGCATCGCGCACATCACCTGGGATCCTCAGCAACGAGTTATTGTTGCTGCTTGCTCTCGATCCATTCGATCAACTGCGCAGCAGTAAGCTGGCCTGAATCCAAGCCTTCTTTGATGAGCTTAACCTGGGCCTTCTCGCGCTCCCGTTCCTCGGGAGTCATCTTGGCACGCGCGACCGCTAACTCGGCAAGATATTCCGCATCCTCGGCAGTATTCTGATGGTCGAGTGCGCGCATTTCTTCATCATATTCGGCCTCTAGCTCGGCAAGCGCTCGCTCTCGACTGCCAACCTGTGCAGCCAATTCAACGGCAACCACCTCCATACAGCTTTCGAAACTGGGCAAAGGCTCAGGCCAGGGAATGCGGCCACCCGACGGACCCATTGTGACGACCTCAACTAGCACATCGGCCTCAACCACCGTGAGCTCGGAATCCGCGATAATTAGATCGTTTTCATTCAGCGACCGCCGCGAATCATAGCGTTCGATGTTTTCGCGCATCCGAGCTATATTCGTTTGGACAGGATAACTGTCGGGCGTATTTTTGCCATAATTGAGAGCAGCGAAGGCCACCGGATCAGCCTCGTAATCGGCAACACGACGACGACTCTGACCATTATTGAACGCATCGGATTCAATGGCGAGCCGTGCCTGCCTTACCTTTTCCGGTGCGCCGCGGATTTTGGCGGCCAACTTCTTCGGTATTACAGGGCGGTATGTCACGTAATTGGCCTCCTCAAAGCGTTAATGTCCCTAGTTTCAGAAGTAGGCGTCAATTCGATACGAGAGGCCGGCACATTAAATCGAGAGAGGAGGTGACTGAACGACCGCAATCTACCTAATTCAGAATTCAACTCAGTGGCGCTTCCACACCCGTACCCCTAACCCCCCAGCCACTCCGCCAGCGCCGCCAGGCAATCGCGCGCCAGCAGTTTGCTGCGTTCCGGGCTCCAGCCCTGCGCGGCGCAGGGCAGGTCGTCGTTGTCCTTGAACGGCATTTCCAGCGTCATCGATACGCAGCCGTGGCTTGCTGCGAAGCGTTCGGCGAGCTGGCTGGTCGCCATCGAGAGGTTGCCCTTGCCCGGCGCCGTTACCGGATAGCCGCGCGCGGTCTGGAAGTCGGGGGTGCGGCGGGCGAGGATATCGCGGTAGCGGTGGTAGTCGGCGAGTTGCTCGGGTTTGAGCGAAGGGATGCCTTCGAAGCCGGCGAGGAATACCGCCGGGATCGCTTCGTCGCCGTGGATGTCCATGGCGAAGTGGACGCCGGTCGCGTCCATCGCCCCGCGCAGCGCGACAACCTCCGGCGAGCGTTCGGGGCTGGGATTGTTCCATTCGCGGTTGAGATTAACGCCGATGGCGTTGGTGCGCAGGTGCCCGCGTCGCGAGCCGTCGGGATTGGCGTTGGGCACCAGGTGCAGGCGGCAGCGGCGGCGCAGCGCCCGGCCGACCGGGTCCGCCGGATCGGTCAGGCAGTCGAGCGCGCCTTCGATCCACCACTCCGCCATGCTTTCGCCCGGGTGCTGGCGGGCGAACAGCCAGACCTGGGTCTCGCCGTCGCCCATTTCCAGGCAGTCGATCGGCTGGCCGTCGAGGCTGCGGCCGAGGCAGCGGTAGTCCACCCCCGCCGCCTGCGCCATCTCGGCGATCAGATCGTGGTGGCGCTCGATCGAATAGGGCGCGAAATAGGCGAACCAGCAGATGTCGCTTTCGGGCGTGTAGCGGATTGTCAGCGTGCCGCCGTCGGCCTGTTCGTCCCAGCTGGTCTCGGCCCGGCCCCAATAGTGCCGGTCTTCCGAAACGCAGGCACGGTACCCCGGCCAACCGCGCGGATAGCCAGAGCTTCTCAGTCCGGTGAGATGCAGCACCAGCTCCTGGCCCTTTGCTCCCGAGACGCGAAAGTGAAACCACTGGAAGAATTCGGAATCATGGTCCTTGCGGATTGCCAGCCTGGCCTCGCTGTCGGAAATGGCGAGGACTTCGATATTGCCGGAATCGAACGCGGCGGTGATGTCTATCGGGTTCATCGAACCTCGATAGTTTCACCGGACCGCCCGGGAAAGCCCCTGAACAGCGCCTCGGCAAGTTTAGCGGCGCCAAGCTGGGTGGTGGCGAGCGGCGAGGAGGCTTTTACCGTGAAGCTCGCCCGGCCTTCCCACAGCGCCTGACCGCTGGCGCGGTCCTTGATCGTAACGGCGAGCAACGTCTCCACCCGCTCGGGCGGCGGGCCTGACAGATCGATGCCCACCCCCAGGCCGACGCCTGAACCGTAGCTGCCGGCCGAGCCGCCGACGCCGACCGAAACCGGGCCGCGCCGGCGGTCGGGCCGGTACGACTGGCGCTCGATCCGCACCAGCGCGATCTGCGGGGTGGGAGCGCCGGGCCCAACCTCGGTATAACCAACCCGCACCAGTTCGCGGGCAACTGCGGACGCGTAGGAGCTGAATTCGAGGCTTCGCCCATCGGCGCCCGGCGCAGCTTCGACCGCGATCGCTCCCACGCCGAGCGGGCTGGGGCCGGGGACATGAAACCGGGTGACCTCGACCGGCCCGACCGGGGCGACACAGCCGGACAGGGCGATGGCGGCGAGCGCGGCAGCGACTGGCATAAATTTCATGGCATAAACCTCATTGCATCCACACCGTCTGCACTGGCAAACTTGCGCGCTGGCGCATGGAGTTGCAAGCATTGCACTGCGCTTAACGATCATGCCCCATACCAGGCCAAGGTGCGGCCTGGACCGATCAGGTGAACGTCATAATGACTGCAAAGCTTCCCGTCCTTGTCACCGGCGGCGCCGGCTATATCGGCAGCCATGCGGTGCTGGCGCTGGCCGACGCTGGTTGGCCGGTGGCGGTGATCGATAATCTGGTGACCGGATTTCGCTGGGCGGTGCCCGAGAGCGTGCCGTTTTATCACGGCGATATCGAGGACGCGGCGCTGCTTGCCCGAATTTTCGCCGAACAGGATACGCGCGCGATTCTGCATTTCGCTGGCTCGGTGGTGGTACCGGAATCGGTTTCGGACCCGCTCAAATATTATCACAACAACACGGCAAAGAGCCGGGCGCTGATTGCTGCGGCGGTGCTGGCGGGGGTGCCGCATTTCATCTTCAGCTCGACCGCGGCGACTTACGGTATTCCCGAGGTCTCGCCGGTCCGTGAGGATTGCCCGCAGCGCCCGATCAATCCCTACGGCATGTCCAAGTTGATGACCGAAGCGATGCTGGGTGATGTGGCGAATGCCCATCCGCTGAATTTTTGCGCGCTGCGCTATTTTAACGTCGCCGGCGCCGATCCGCAGGCGCGCACCGGCCAATCGACCACCGGGGCGACGCATCTGATCAAGGTCGCGGTCGAGGCGGCGCTGGGCAAGCGCAGTCATGTCGATGTATTCGGCACCGATTACGACACACCCGACGGCACCGGGGTGCGCGATTATATCCACGTCTCCGATCTTGCCGCCGCGCATGTGCTGGCGCTCGAAGCACTGATCGCCGAACCGGCGCGCTCGCTCACCATGAATTGCGGCTATGGGCGGGGATTTTCGGTGCTCGAGGTGCTGGCTGCGGTGGGCCGCGCCACCAACACCGCGATCGAGCGCCGCATGGGCCCGCGCCGCGCCGGCGATCCCGATGCCTTGATTTCGGACAATTCCCGGATCATGGCCACACTGCCCTGGGTGCCGCAGCACGCCGATCTCGACACGATCGTCACCCATGCGTTGGCCTGGGAGCGAAAGCTTGGCGGCATTCGCGGTGGTTGACTTCACCCGCCCTCGCCGGTAACGGCCCGGCTTCCAATTTTGCGGCCCGAATGCCGCGCGGGGATATCATGAAGATTCGCAACAGCCTCAAGTCGCTCAAAGGCCGCCACCGCGACAACCGGGTTATTCGCCGCCGCGGCCGGACCTATGTGATCAACAAGACCAACCGCCGCTTCAAGGCGCGTCAGGGCTGATTCGCGTAGTTTCCCCGCGCCATCGGGGTAACTGACATGCCGGCGCCGGTCTGCGCGGTCGTCTTCGATATTGGCCGTGTCCTGTTCGAATGGGACTTGCGCCACCTCTTTGCCAAGCTGATTGCCGAGCCCGACGAACTCGAATGGTTCGTCACCCATGTCGTCAGCGAGGAATGGCACTTCCAGCATGACGCCGGCCGCGACCTTGCCGAAATGGTCGCCGAACGCAGTGCCGAATTTCCCGCACAGGCGCATCTGATCCGGGCATACGCCGCGCGGTTCAACGAAACCGTTCCCGGTCCGGTGCCAGGCAGCCTCGAACTGGTCGAAGCGCTGCATCTACGCGGGGTGCCGCTTTACGCCATCACCAATTTCGGCGCGAGCTTCTGGCCAGGCTTCCGCGCCGAGCAGCCGATCTTCAAGCGCTTCCGCGACATCGTTGTCTCTGGGTTCGAGAAGATCGCCAAGCCCGATCCTCGGATCTACGCGCTGGCGGCCGAGCGCTTCGGCTATGCGCCGAGCGCCATGCTGTTCATCGACGACAATGCCGCCAACATCGCCGCCGCGGGCGCCTGCGGCTGGCAGGTCCACCACTTTACCGGCGCCAAGCGTCTGGCCGAAGCATTGCGCGGCGCAGAACTGATCGGCTGAGGTCACGAGCGGCTGGCATCCTCTCGATCAAAATGATTTTCTGGGTTCCATCCCTGCTGTTCAGCGCGCGCCCGCACCGGACAATCCCCGGCGGAATAATACTTCTTAAAACTTGGGGAACCTTTGCGGGTTAAATCTGTTTGGGACGGGAACTGCACAACGGTGCGCGAGAGAAAATCGGTGATGGAACCTGGCCGGCCACCCGCTTGCCGCCAAGCCGGGGAGATGATCGGTGGAGACGGTTGGAACTTTGGAACTCATCGGGAATGAGCCGTCGCGGCAGAAAACGCCCGGCATCGCCGACCATTCCAGCTGGATTACCGACGCCTATGCCTGGAATGCCCAGGTTCCCGTGGAATTCCTCGCTGTCAGAGTGCAACGCGGCGGCTTTGTCACGCTGGACGAGCTAACCTGCAAGCGCCTCTGCGCGGCGCCGGACTCCCGCTGACAGGGGATGCTTGTCCAGATCTGGCCTCGGCGGTAGACCATTCACGCCTCCCCATAGCTGATCTCCACAATCTCCCACTCCTTCTCGCCGGCGGGCAGCATCACTCGGCGCACATCGCCCACCGCCGCGCCGCGCAGCGCCTTGGCGAGGGGCGCGCTCCAGCCGATCAGGCCCTTGCCCGCGTCCTGCTCGTCATCGCCGACCAGAGTTAAAACGCGCTGGTTGTCATCCTCGTCGGCAATCGTGAGTATTGCACCGAACAAGGCGCGGGTGCGGTCCTGATGCCGGGCGGGATCGATGATCCGCAGCGCCTTCATTCGCCGGGCTAGATAGGCGAGTTCGCGGTCGATCTCGCGCATGCGCTTGCGGCCGTAGATGTAGTCGCCATTTTCCGAACGGTCGCCGTTGCCCGCCGCCCAGCTGACCACCTCGACGATCGCCGGGCGCTCGGTGCCCAGCAGATGATCGTAGCGCGCGCGCAAAGCGGCCATGCCGGCAGGGGTGATGGGCGGTCCGTCGGGCTTCATCGCCCCGACCTACCCTGGATTGCGCTTGCCAAGGAAGTGGCTGACCGGATTGGCGCCGCGGTAGCGCGCACGGGCCGGGTTCATCGCCTCGTAAACCACCGCGTTCTCCACCACCCGCTGCACGTAATTGCGCGTTTCCATCAGCGGGATCCGCTCGATCCAGTCGATCCAGTCGATCTCGCCGCGGCGCGGGTCGCCGTTGGCCGACAGCCATCGGTTCACATTGCCCGGCCCGGCGTTGTAAGCGGCGACTGCAAGCGGATAACTGCCCGCGTAAGTGTCCATCATCCGCGCGAAATAGCCGTCGCCCAGCCGGATATTGTAGCTGGCGTCACCGATCAGCGAGCCGCTGTCATAATAGAGACCGAGCTTGCCGGCCTGTTCGCGCGCGGTTCCCGGCATCAGCTGCATCAGCCCGCGCGCGCCGGCATGGCTGACGGCGTTGGCGGCAAACTGGCTTTCCTGCCGGGCAATCGCATGGACCATCGTCCAGTCGACACCGGGCGGGACCGGGATCAGCGGGAAGGCAACCGACCGGAAATAGCCGAAGCCATCGGTATGCGCGGACTGGCCAAGGATTACCGCCAGATCGCGGCGGCCGATGCTGCGGGCGAGATCGGCGACCAGCAGATGGTCGGCTTCGGTGACGGCCTGATCGGAGATTTCGCGGAAGAAGCGCACAGTTGTCTGCCAGTCGAAATCGCGCGCGACCTCGCGCACCGCCGCGGTAAGGGGCTTGGCGTCGAAGGCGGCGCGCTCGGCCGGAGTGACCAGCCCGGTCGGGGCAGTGTTCAACGCGGGCATCGCCCGCCCCAGCCGCTCCAGCGCCAGCATACCGTAAAACTGGTCGGGATAAGCGGCAGCCATCTCGAAATAGCGGATCGCGCCCGCGGTATCGCCGCGCTGCGCAAGGGCGCGGCCAGCCCAGTAGAACCCCTTCGAGCGGGTCTGGGGGGTCTTGGCGGCGGCGCCGTAGCGATAGAACAGCGACGCGGCGCGGGTTGCATCGCCGAGCGAGGAAAGCGCTTTGGTGCCGCCCAGCCACATCAGCGAAGTGTAATCGTCGCGCAGTTTGAAGCCCAGCTGGCTAACGTCGGTGCCGGGCACAAAAGCATCATCGACCGACGCGGCGAGCCGCACCGCGCTGCCGGCATCGGCGCTGCGGGCGGAGCTGAGCAGTTCGGCGATCCATTTCGCCGGATCGAGCGGCGGAACGGCGGCCGGGGGGCGGGTCAGCAGCAGCTGGGTCGCACCGGGATAATTGCCGCTCTGCCGCAGCTGGCGCACCCGGTTGTAGACATAGCCGGGGTCGCGCATCAGATCGGGGGTCACCGGGATGCCCAGGTTTTCCGGATTATTGCCTTGCAGCAGCGCCAGCCGCGCCATGAAGCCACCGCGCGCACCGGGCGAGACATAGGCGATCTGCTGCTGCGCCTGGAAGGTTTCGCCGGCCCACAGCAGGGCATTCATCCGGGCATCGTGGTCGGCCGGGGTGAATGCGCCGCCGTGCAGCGAGAGCAGCGTGATCATCGCCGTGTCGCTCATCGCCCCGCCGCGCCAGGCCTCGACCGCATAATTGCGCGCCTCAGCCCGACCCGCGCTCGACAGCGCCAGCGCATAAAGCGCCCGGGCTGGATTGGTCTGGGGCTTCACCCGGTCGAAATAGGCGAGCAGCCGCGGATAATCGACGGTTTCGCGCATCAGCGCCCGTTCGGCATAGGTGCGCAGCTTGGTTTCCTCGGGGAATCCGGGATAGCTCACCAGGAAAGCGGCGTAATCGGAAAAGCCGTAACCATCATTGGCTGTGAGCAGCCGCCAACGCTCTACCGCCTGGCTCATGCTGCCGCGCGGGGAGGCGTACAGCTGGGCCCGCGCGCGGTCACACTCGGAACCGTCCTGGCAGCGCGCCGGGGCGGACATCACGGCCAGGAACAACAGCATCGGGACACAGGCAAAACGCAGCATACTGGACATTTTGGCAAAAGGCTCCTTATCAGCTGATGAATGCAGCGATGCCCCGGTCACTACACGGCCGCCATGGCGAAGGTAAGGGAAAAGTCCATGTTTTCCGGCTCGATACCGGCTCTGGTAACGCCGTTTCGCGACGGAGCGTTCGATGAACCCGCCTTCCGCCGGCTGGTTGAATGGCAGATAGAAAACGGCTCCGCCGCGCTGGTTCCCTGCGGCACCACCGGCGAAGCCTCGACGCTGTCGAACGCCGAGCATCACCGCGTGATCGAGGTGTGTATCGAGCAGGCGGCGGGGCGGGTGCCGATCATCGCCGGCTGCGGCAGCAACGATACCCAGAATGCATTGCTGCATATGAATTTCTCGAAGAAGTCCGGGGCGGCCGCGGCGCTGTGCGTCGCGCCCTATTACAACCGGCCCAGCCAGGCCGGGCTGATCGCGCATTATTCCCACCTGGCCGAGCACAGTGACCTGCCGATCGTGCTCTACAATGTGCCGGGCCGCACGGTGACCGACCTCAAGCCGGAAACCGTGTGCGAACTCGCCAACCGTTTCCCCGGCAGGATCGTCGGGATCAAGGATGCGAGCGGCGATCTTTCCCGGGTCACCGACCACCGCATGGGCATCAGCGGCGCGTTCTGCCAGCTGTCCGGCGACGACGAGCTGGCGCTGCCGCACAGCGCCGCCGGCGGGGTCGGCTGCATTTCGGTGACCGCCAACGTCGCGCCCCGGCTCTGCGCCGAGTTCCAGGCGGCCTGCATCGCGGGCGATCTGTCGCGGGCGCGCCAGCTTAACGACAAGCTTTACCCGCTGCACTACGCCATGTTCGAAGACGCCTCGCCCGGCCCCTGCAAATATGCGCTGTCACGGGTGCACGACTGGATCGGCGAAGATCTGCGGCTGCCGCTGGTCGCGTGCAACGCTGCGGCGCGAAAGGCGGTGGACGAGGCGCTGGCGCACGCAGGGCTGGCGTAGCCGCGTTTTTGTGCGGCTAACTATCCTCCAGCAGCAGCAACTCCGCCTCCACCGTCAGTCTTGGCTGCGGCAGGGTCTCATGTTCGACTGACGATACCGCGGCTTGGATCACCACCTGGCGGGCGATTGTGAATTCATGCTCGCTCAGCCTGGCAATGAATGCCTCACCCGCTGCCACCGCCTCGGCGCCCACGAAGGACAAGGCAATGGCGTGGCGGGTGCCGGAGAAAGTGACGCTGGCCCAGGGGCGCTCGCTGTGGCGCAGCAGTTCCGCATGCCCCCCGGCAAGCCGCATCACCGCGCTGAGCAGCTGCAGCCATGGCCGGCGTACCCGCCCGCCGCGCGTTGCCTGGACCATTGCGCGATCCTGATCGAGATCAATATGCATTGGTCACCTCCCCGAACGTGCTCATGAACTGTTCTATGCGTTCCTCTGTTTCGGGACGCGGCGTGCGGCCGTTGCGCAAATCCTCGACAAAACGCGGATCATGTGCCGCAAGACGCCCGAATTTGGTCCAGGCCATTCCAGTCTCGCGTAGAAACTTCTCAATCTTCCGTAATAACATTTTGGACCCCTTTTGTGACGAATCGCTATTACCGTTCACGCTGTGTTCCGTTTCAAATCCAACTTGTCTAGGAAAAATCTTTTGTGTAGGAAGATTTCATGGAATCACCTGATCCTCGCAAGCGATTGCTCGAGCTGGCCGAACAGCGCGGTGTCAGCCTTTCGCAGTTGTCCGCCCTAATCGACAGGAATACCAGTTATTTGCAGCAGTTTGTGCGGAAGGGAAGCCCCCGCAAACTCGAAGAGACCGACCGCCGCACGCTGGCGAGCTTCTTCGCTGTGGCCGAGTCGGAACTGGGTGCGCCGGAGGATATTTCCCGCGCCGCGGCGACAAAACCCGCGCGCGGCGAATGGGTCGATGTCCCCCGGCTGGCGCTGGGCGCATCGGCCGGGCCGGGCGCGCTGGCCGGTGAGGAACAGCCGATCGGTGCCTTCCGCTTCTCCGCGCGCTGGCTGCGGGGACAGGGGCTCGACCCGGCCATGCTCTCGGCGATCGCGGTTGCCGGCGATTCGATGGAGCCGACCTTGCGCGACGGCGACGAGATTCTGATCGATCGCAGCCCGCGCCCGGTGCGGGACGGGATTCATGTAGTGCGGGTGGAAGATGCGGTGCTGGTCAAGCGGCTGGACACCGGCCGGCCGGGAACCATCGCCCTGCTTAGCGACAATCCCGCCTACCGGCCGCTGGAGTTGCCGGCGGGCGAAGTGCAACTGATCGGCCGGGTGGTGTGGAAGAGCGGGCGGTTATAGCAGTCCCCCTCCCGCCTGCGGGAGGGGGCGGGGCAATCGCATTTGGTGAATTTGTCGCCTTCTCCCCTCCCGCTTGCGGGAGGGGCTGGGGGTGGGTTCGTCGTAAAATGGCGAAAGCCGGTTCAATTTCCATGACTGACCCACCCCTAACCCCTCCCGCAAGCGGGAGGGGAATAGAGTCTGCGTCCAACTCTCGCCCAAATGCGATTGCCTTGGGGGGAGTTTCCCGCATTGCAATCTGAACCATCCGCCGCCATCTGCCGCGCATGACCGAAACTCCCCAGCCGCCGATGCGTGTCGGCATTGTGCCCGTTACCGCCTTCGAGCAGAACTGCTCGCTGATCTGGTGCACCAAGACCATGCGCGGGGCGCTGGTCGATCCCGGCGGGGATCTCGACAAGCTCAAGCTGGCGCTGGAGAAAACCGGGGTGACGCTCGAGAAAATCCTGCTTACCCACGGCCATATGGACCATTGCGGTCAAGCCGGGGTGCTGGCCAAACAGATGGGCGTGCCGATCGAGGGGCCGCATGAGGCCGACCGTTTCTGGATCGAGGGGCTCGACGATTCGGCGATGCGCTTCGGGCTGGAAGGCGAAAGCTTCGAGCCCGACCGCTGGCTGTCCGAGGGCGATACGGTGACGGTCGGCGAGCTGACGCTCGATGTCGTCCATTGTCCCGGCCATACGCCCGGCCATGTCGTGTTCCACCACGCCCCGTCGCATTTCGCGCTGGTCGGCGATGTCCTGTTCGCCGGCTCGATCGGGCGCACGGATCTGCCGCAGGGCAACCACCAGCAGCTGCTCGATTCGATCACGCTGAAGCTATGGCCGCTGGGCGACGATGTGACTTTCGTGCCAGGTCACGGGCCGACCAGCACCTTCGGCCAGGAGCGGCAGACCAATCCGTTTGTCGCGGATATGCGGTTTCGCTAGATCCTGCCGAGTGCGATCAGCAGGGCAACCACCGCTAGGCCGACCTGCGTCAGCATGGTCACCACCGCTCCCACCGCGCGAGTGGGATGCGGCCCGGCGCGGTCCATTCCAATGACGTGGCCGACGCGGGTCAGCATGAAGACGCCGCCCAGCACAGCCAGCCAGGTGCCGCCCTTGCCCGCTGCCTCGATCACGCCGATCAGGATCAGCACCAGCGGCACATTCTCGGTGAAATTGGCGTGGCCGCGCATGCGCCGCATTAGGCTTTCATCGCCGCCATCACCGTGGACCACCTTGGTCGCGACGCGCAGCTGCCCGATGCGTATGGAAATCCACAGGTTGATGATCGCCGCCGCTGCAGCGAGGCAGTGTTGTCGGTAACAGCATGATTGTCTTCCCCATCCTGCCGGCCTATTCGCCTAATTCCGGACGGGTTGCAACCGCCCCCAATTGCGCTATAGGCGCGCTTTCGCTGCTGCCGGTGGGCCGCGGCGCCTTGGCCTGTCTGTTCAGGCTTGTGCGCTGCAAAGGCTTGTTCTAGGCGGCTTTTTCCGACAAGCATTCGCGAATATTCAGGAACAGGTGCCGACATGGCTGTCCCCAAAAGAAAAACCTCCCCCTCACGCCGGGGCATGCGCCGCAGCCATGATGCGCTCAAGGTCGAAGCGTTCCACGAATGCTCAAACTGCGGGGAACTGAAGCGCCCGCACAACCTGTGCAACGCCTGCGGCCACTACAACGGCCGCGAGATTATTGCGGTTGGGCTTTAAGCCCGCGATAACAAAGGAATTACGCGCATGAGCCTGCCGCGTATCGCGATCGATGCGATGGGCGGCGACGAGGGCGTGCGCGTCATGATCGAAGGCGCGGCGCTCGCCCGCCGCCGGCATGACCGCTTCAAATTCCTGCTGGTCGGCGACGAGATCCGGATCAAGGATGCTTTGCGCAACCATCCCAACCTGCGCGCCGCCTCGGAAATTCTCCATTGCGACGATGTCATCAGCGGCGAGGAAAGGCCTAGCCAGGCGCTGCGCCGCGCCAAGACGACTTCGATGGGCCTGGCGATCAACGCGGTCAAGGCGGGCGACGCGGGCGCTGCCGTCAGCGGCGGCAATACCGGCGCGCTGATGGCGATGGCCAAGCTGGCGCTGCGGACCATGCCCGGGATCGACCGGCCGGCGCTGGCCGCGCTGCTGCCGACACTGGGCGACAATGACGTTGTCATGCTTGACCTCGGCGCCAATACCGAATGCGATTCGCGCAATCTGGTGCAGTTCGCGATCATGGGCGCCGCCTATTCGCGCATCGTCACCGGCCGAGCGGCACCGCGCGTCCGGCTGCTCAACATTGGCACCGAGGAAATGAAGGGCACCGACACGCTGCGCGATGCGGCCGCCCAGCTAAAGGATGCCGCGGGCACTCTGGCCCTGTCGTTCGACGGCTTTACCGAGGCCGACAAGCTGTGCCGGGGCGATATCGATGTCGTCGTGTCGGATGGTTTCTCCGGCAATATCGCGCTGAAAGCGGTCGAAGGCACCGCCCGGTTTGTCGCGGACTTGCTGCGGCGAAGTTTTTCCAGCTCGCTGCGGTCCAAGTTCGGCTTTCTGATTTCGCGTCCGGCGACCGAAATTCTCAAGCACCATCTCGACCCCAACAACCATAACGGCGCGGTGTTTCTCGGCCTCGGCGGCATTGTCGTGAAGAGCCACGGCAGCGCCAGCGCGCTGGGGGTTGCCAATGCCGTGCATGTGACGGCGCGGCTGCTGGAGGAAGACTTGACCGAGCGGATCACCGCGGACCTCGCGCGCGTCGGTAAAGACAGCCAGCACATGAGCCGCGCGGCCGCCGGCCCTGCCGTGGCGGGCGCGCAATAATGCGCCGTTCGGTTCTTTTAGGCACCGGTTCCGCGCTGCCGCGCCGCGTCCTTGGTAATGACGAACTGGCAAAGCAGGTCGATACCAGCAACGAATGGATCGTCGAGCGCACTGGCATTCACAGCCGCCATATCGCCGCGCCCGATGAAACCACGGCGACGCTGGCGACAGCGGCGGCCCGGCAAGCGCTGGGCATGGCCGGGATCGAGCCAGGCTCGATCGAGCTCATCGTGCTGGCGACGGCCACCCCCGACCAGACCTTTCCCGCCAGTGCGACCCTCGTTCAGGATGCGCTGGGTTGCAATGGCGGCATCGCCTTCGACGTCGCGGCGGTGTGCTCGGGCTTTCTCTATGCGCTGGGCGTGGCCGATTCGATGCTGCGTACCGGCATGGCGGCCCGCGCGCTGGTGATCGGCTCGGAAACCTTCAGCCGCATCGTCGACTGGGAGGACCGCACCACCTGCGTGCTGTTCGGCGACGGCGCCGGAGCCGTGGTGCTGGAAGCGCGCGAGGACAATGATAGCGCCGAGCCGCGCGGCATTCTTGCCACCAGGCTGCATGCCGATGGGGCACACAACCAGCTGCTCTTTGTCGATGGCGGGCCTTCGACCACCGGCACTGTCGGCAAGCTGCGGATGAAGGGCAAGGAGGTGTTTCGCCATGCGGTCACCAATCTCGCCGAGGTTCTGGGCGAAGTTCTGGCCGATGTCGGCCTGGCGATTGCCGATATCGACTGGGTCGTGCCGCACCAGGCGAACGCGCGCATCCTCCACGCGACTGCCCGAAAACTTGGCCTTCCACCTGAAAAGGTGATCATGACAGTCGACCAGCACGCCAACACGTCCGCCGCCTCGGTCCCGCTCGCGCTTGATGTGGCGGTCCGCGACGGCCGGATCAAACCGGGCGACCTGGTCATGCTGGAGGCGATGGGCGGAGGCTTTACGTGGGGCGCCAGCCTGCTGCGGTATTGAGCGTCACCGCACAATCGAAAGACCACCGTCCAAGCCATTGCGTTTGTACACATTCGTACTACTGTGCGAACCGCAACTTAGGGGTCGCACCAATAGGGGGATGAGCAAATGCGCTCAATGGATACGCTGACACGTGCGGAAATTGCCGAAGCCATTAACCGCAAGCTGGGCCTATCGCGTTCCGAATCGCTGGGGATGGTGGAATCGATCCTCCGCCATATGAGCGATGCGCTGGCGAAGGGTCAGAATTTGAAGATATCCGGATTTGGCACTTTTCTGCTGCGCGACAAGGCGCAGCGTATCGGGCGCAATCCGAAAACCGGGATCGAAGTGCCGATAACGCCCCGCCGCGTGCTCACTTTCCGCGCCAGCCAGATGCTCAAAGAACGCATCTGCGGGAAATGACGACCCCGCCTCCCGCGATCGAATTTCACGACGGCAAAGCGCCCGACGCCTTGCGCACGATCGGCGAAGTTTCCGCGGCACTGGATATCCGCCAGCATGTTTTGCGGTATTGGGAGGAACAGTTCCCGATGCTGCGGCCGCTGAAGCGCAGCGGCGGGCGGCGCTACTATCGGCCGGAAGATGTGCAGCTGGTCGCTTCGATCGACCGGTTGGTGCACCGCGAGGGCTACACGCTGCGCGGCGCGCGGTTGGCGATCGAAGGCGGTACGGCCAGGGCGGCACTCGCGGCCGAAGTTCCCCCCGCAGCGGCGTTCGAGGCCGCGGCTCAGCCGCGGCCGTCGCCACTTCCGCAATTGCAACAAATTCGCGATGATCTGGCGGCGGTTCTCTTGGCCACCGCCTGATCAAGCCTCGCGTTCAGGCCCCAGGTCGGCATTGAGATCGCGCGGCCGGGTGAGGTGGACCAGCCCGCCGCATCCCGGCGCGGCATTTGCCCATGCATCGATATCGAGCTCCAGCACCGCATAGGCGGCAGTCGGAAACTTCTCCTCGACGATGTCCCGCAGGGAATTGCGAGGCTCATCGGGCACCAGATCGAAGATCAGATCCTCCAGCCCGGGGTTGTGGCCAACCATGAGCAGTGAGGCGGGGTCGTCCTCCAGCTCGCGCAGCAGGTCGAGCAGCGTCGCCGAGCTGGCGAGGTAAAGGCGCCGGTCCCAGGCCACACCATAGGCCCCGCTGACCCCCTGATGGCCGATCTCGATAGTCTCGGCGCAGCGCACGGCCGGCGACGCGATGATCCGGCTCCAGGCGATGCCGTGATCGCGGATATGCCGGCCCATTGCAGCCGCGCCGAGTCGCCCGCGCTGGTTCAGCGGCCGGTCGAAATCGCGCGCGTGGCCCCCGCTCCAGTCGGACTTGGCGTGGCGGTAGAGGCCGAGGATCTTCATTTGGAGATGGTCAGCCGATAGGTTCGTTGGCGGGGACGGCAGCTTCAGAAACACCCGCCGCAATGCGATGTAAAGCCTCGTTCAGGGTCAAACGCAAGACAGGCGTCCCGTCCGGGAAGGCGCCAAGCAAGCGCGAAGGGAAAGCAGAGGAGAGCACGACGAAGTGGCCACGGTCTTCGCGCCCGCGAATCAGCCGGCCGAACGCCTGCGCCAGCCTGGCCCGGATGATGCGGTCGTCGAACGCCGCTCCTCCGCTTGCCACCCGCCGGGCGCGGTGGAGAATCGACGGCTTGGGCCAGGGCACCTGTTCCATCACCACCAGCCGCAGCGAATGGCCGGGCACATCGACCCCGTCGCGCAGGGCATCGGTGCCGAGCAGCGACGCGCGTGGATCGTCACGGAAAATATCGACCAGTGTGCCGGTGTCGATCGGATCGACATGCTGGGCATAGAGCGGCAGGCCCGCGCGCGCGAGGTGGTCGGCGATCCGGCCATGCACCGCGCGCAGCCGCCGGATCGCGGTGAACAGCCCCAGCGCGCCACCGCCCGACGCTTCGATCAGCCTGGCATAGGCGGCGGCCAGCGCCGGGATATCGCCCTTGGCAACGTCGGTGACGATCAGCACTTCGGCCTGCGCGGCATAATCGAACGGGCTGTCGAAGCCGGCAAGCCGCGGGGCCACGCCGATATGGCCCGCGCCGCTGCGGGCGATGGCGGTGTCCCAATCGTTGCCGTCGCGCAGGGTGGCGGAGGTGACCATCACGCCGTGCGACGGTTCGAGCACGACCCGCGCGAACGGCTTCATCGGATCGAGCCAGCGGCGGTGGAGGCCGACATCGAACTCGCGCGCGTCCGAGCGTTCGACCGCCAGCCAATCGACGAAATCGGGGTCGGCCGGCCCGCCGAGGCGGCTGAGCAGCGCCTCCCAGGCGGCGAGCAAATCGATCCGCCAGGCGAGCGAATGGCGCGCGCCCTCGATCCGCGCCCGTCCCGGTCCATCGAGCCAGTCGGGCGGTTCGGCCAGCAGCGCCTCGAGCCGGACGCCGAGGCGGATCAGCGGCTGGCGCAGGTCGGCCAGCGCGCCTTGCGCCTCGCCGGCCAGCTGGACGAAGGCCCCGTCCAGTTGCGCCGCCTCGGTCTCCAACCCGTAGCCCGCCTCCTGCCCCCCGCTTTCGTCGCGCGCATAGACCAGTGCCCGCACGGCGGCGAGCAGCACCTCCAGCGGGCCGGAGGGCGCATTTTCGTTTAGCCGCTGCAGCCAGCCGTCGCCCGGCAGCGCCTCGGCGGCATGGCGCGCGGCGGCGACCGCCTTGCCGCCCGCCTCGTCATAGCTGGCGACATCGGCGAGCCGTGCGGCCAGTCCGCGGCGGCGGCCTTTGGAGCCGCGCTCGGGGCCGATCACCCAGCGGCGGAGTTCGATCGTTTCGGCGCCGGTCAGCGCGGCGGCGAAGGTTGAATCGGCGGCCTCGAACACATGATGGCCCTCGTCGAAGATCAGCCGGGTGGGCCGGGCGGCGTGATCGCGGCCGCGCGCGGCGTTGACCATCACCAGCGCATGGTTGGCGATCACCAGATCGGCTTGCGCGGAGGCCCGGCTCGAGCGTTCGATGAAGCATTTGCGGTAATGCGGGCACCCGGCATAAACGCATTCGCCGCGCCGGTCGGTCAAAGCGGCGA
>JAYVWX010000135.1:0-3035 GCA_043785715.1 Novosphingobium sp.
CGGCAACCAGGATGACCAGCGCCAGATAGGGCAGCAGCGAGCCGCCTTCGCTCTTCAGCGCGCCCATCGTCACGAAGATTTGCAGCACCGTGTAAATCAGCAAGGCATAGGCGATATGGTCGCTCATCCTGCGCCGCCAGTCGAGCGGCTTTACCACCGCATGCCTGTCGGCTTGCGACGTGAAAATGTCCTGCGGCCCAGTCTTGACCATCCGGCAGATCCTTATTGTATTAAAAGCGAGTAAATCACCGATCCGGCCCGCAATCAAGCGCGGTTAACCCTGTCGTCATTTCCGCGCGCTAAATTGCCATGCATGAAACCTGCCAATCCGCGGTGCATATGCTGGAAAGTCCGCTTGCCCTTCCCGGGCGCCCTGCCTAAATCGCGGGCGGCATGGACGATTTGACCCAGATTTCCGGCGCTCCGGCGCTGCAGGTGGCGGATGGCGCGGTTGGAGCTGGTGGGCTCGAGGTCATCTCTATCGCCAAGAGCTATGACAAGCGGGCGGTGCTCAGCGACATTTCCCTGTCGGTCGCCAAGGGCGAAGTGCTCGGGCTGCTGGGTCCCAACGGAGCGGGCAAGACCACCTGCTTCTATTCGATCATGGGTCTGGTGCGGCCGGATTCGGGCCGCATTCTGCTCAACGGCACCGATATCACCAGACTGCCGATGTACCGTAGGGCAATCCTGGGGATTGGCTATCTACCGCAGGAAACCTCGATTTTCCGCGGCATGACGGTGGAACAGAACATCAATTGCGTGCTTGAACTGGTCGAGCCGGATCGCAATGTTCGCGCCGCTGAGCTGGAGCGCCTGCTTGGCGAATTCGGCCTGACCCGGCTGCGCGCCAGCCCGGCCATGGCGCTGTCGGGCGGTGAGCGGCGGCGCTGCGAGATCGCCCGCGCGCTCGCCGCCAACCCGTCGTTCATGCTGCTCGATGAGCCGTTCGCTGGTATCGATCCGCTGTCGATCGCCGACATTCGCGATCTGGTGAAAGATCTGAAAACGCGCGGCATCGGCGTGCTGATCACCGACCACAATGTGCGTGAAACCCTCGACATCGTCGACCGCGCCTGCATTATCTATGGCGGGCAAGTGCTGTTCGCCGGCAGCCCCGAAGCGCTGGTTGCCGATGAACACGTGCGCAGGCTGTACCTCGGCGAGGGGTTCACCTTGTGATGGAAGGCAAGCGTTTCGCGTTTCCGTTGACGTTTAGCTGAGGCCGGCCATGGCCCTTGGCCCCCGCCTCGATCTCCGCCCCCGCCTCGATGTCCGGCAGTCCCAGTCGCTGGTGATGACGCCGCAGCTGCAGCAGGCGATCAAGCTGCTGGCGCTGTCCAATCTGGAAGTCGAAACCTTCATCGGCGAGGCGCTGGACGCCAATCCGCTGCTCGATGTCGGCGAGGCGGCGCCCGCCGACGGGCTGGAACCGCTCGAAACCACGCCCGAGCTGCGCCGCACCACGCTCGAAAGCTCGCCCATCGACCAGCTGATCGGCGAAGGCCGCGCTGCCGACGACCGCCCGCTGGATATCGAAGCAGCGGCGCTCGACCGCGACCGCGATACCGGCGATGGTGCAACCGCCGCGCAATCCGGCCCCGACTGGGGCGGCGAAATGCGCATCGGCGGCGGCGAGGAAGGCCCCGGCATTGAAGAACGCGCGCAGGGCGAGGCAAGCCTGGCCAACCACCTCCGCACCCAGCTTGGCGCGACAATCAGCGATCCGCAGGGCGGGGCGATTGCCGGTTACATCATCGACCAGCTGGACGAGGCGGGCTACCTCGCCGTACCGCTGCGCGAGATCGCCACCGATCTGGCGATCCCTCTTGCCGAGGCCGAAGCCGCGCTGGCGCTGGTGCAGACGCTCGATCCGACCGGCGTCGGCGCGCGCAGCCTCGGCGAATGCATCGCCCTCCAGGCCATCGAGGCCGACCGCCACGATCCGGCGATGGCGCGGCTGCTCCAAAACCTCGATCTGGTCGCGACCGGCGAGTTCGCCCGGCTGAAACGCATGTGCGGGGTCGATGACGAAGATTTCGCCGAAATGCTGACGGAACTGCGCGGCTATGATCCCAAGCCCGGCCTCAAAATCGGCGGCGGCGGCGGCGAGCCGGTGACGCCGGATATCCTGCTCAGCGCCCGCGCCGACGGCGGCTGGGACATCGCGTTGAACCAGGCGACACTGCCGCGCCTCATCGTCAACCGCGCCTATTATATCGAGCTAAAGGGTGCCTGCGACGACAAGGCGGCCAAGGGCTGGCTGTCGGAGAAACTCGCCGACGCCAACTGGCTGATCAAGGCGCTCGACCAGCGGCAGAAGACCATCCTCAAGGTTGCCGCCGAGATCGTCAAGCAGCAGGACGGTTTCTTCCGGCACGGGGTGTCGCAGCTCAGGCCGCTGACCTTGCGCACCGTGGCGGAGGCCATCGCGATGCATGAATCGACGGTCAGCCGGGTAACCTCGAACAAATACCTCAACTGCGAGCGCGGCACCTTCGAGCTCAAATATTTCTTCACCTCCGGTGTCGCGCGCATCGGCGCCTCCGGCGGGGGGGCGGACGGGGAAAGCGCGGTTTCAGCCGAGACGGTCAAGGCGGCGATCCGCCAGCTGATCGATGCCGAGGATGCCGGCGCGGTCCTGTCCGACGACGCGCTGGTCGATCTGCTGCGGGATAAGGGTTTCGATCTCGCGCGGCGGACCGTGGCGAAATACCGCGAGGCGATCGGGCTGGGCAGTTCGGTACAGCGGCGGCGGCGGCGAGCGCTGGCGGCAGCGATGTAGACCGGGCGCTGCATTGCTGGGACTATTCGCGGCAATATACGGCGGCGCCGATCACAGCGCCAGCAGCGCCGGGTCGCCGCCCTGCGCCATGATGTTCACCGAGACGCTGCGTTCCTGGCCATAGCGCAGCAGCGAATGCGGTCCGCCCGCCTTGGGGCCGGTCCCGGACAGGCCGGTGCCGCCGAACGGCTGCACGCCGACGACCGCGCCGATGATCGAGCGGTTGATGTAGACATTGCCCGCCGGGACCAGC
>JAYVWX010000136.1:0-3053 GCA_043785715.1 Novosphingobium sp.
ATTGTCGAGCCCGTGCTCTTCGCCAATCCATGATATATCGGAGGCTTCTGTGCCATAGTCGAGCAGCACCGGCTGGACCGCAATCCCCGCGGGCAGCGGCTCGAATGCGGAGAGCAGCGAACTCTTGAACGGGAGCAGTCCGGTGCCGTCGCTGGTGGTGCCTTCGGGGAAGATGGTCAGCGCGCCGCTGTCGCTCAGCGCGGCGCGCACCGCTTCAACCTGTTCGGCCACGCTGGTGCGGTCATGCCGGGCGATGAACACCGTCCGGTTCATCCGGCACAGCCATTCGAGCAGCGGCATGGACGCGAGGCCATCATGACCGACAAAGGCGCTGCCGCTCGCTGCGGCCAAGGCCGGGACGTCGATCCAGCTGACATGGTTGGCGATCAGGAAAGTCCCGCTGCGCGCCTTCTTCCCGCGGTAGGCCAGCTCCACCCCGCAAATCCACGCCACCCCGCCAAGGAAGATACGCGGCCAAGGATTGGGGATGCGCAGCAAGTGATTGAAGTAGTGCAGCGGAATGCAGGCCACCAGCAGCACGGCCATACAGATGATCCGGATGAAGGCACGCAGCTTGCCGGTCAGCGACAGTTGCCGGGGCCGGGCCAGCGCGGCGGCCATCAATTCTCGCGTTCTAGCCGCACGCCGTAAAGTTCCATCCGGTGATCGACCAGCCGGTAACCCAGCCGTTCGGCGATCTGGCGCTGAAGCGCCTCCAGCTCGGGATCGACGAATTCGATCACCTTGCCGCTTTCCACGTCGATCAGGTGATCGTGATGCGCTTCGGGTGCGGCTTCGTAGCGCGCGCGGCCATCGCCGAAATCGTGGCGATCGAGGATTCCGGCCTCTTCGAACAGGCGCACCGTCCGGTAAACCGTCGCGATCGAAATGCGCGGGTCGATTGCCACCGCGCGCTGATGCAGCTTTTCGACGTCGGGATGATCCTCGGCCTCGGACAGCACGCGCGCGATCACCCGGCGTTGGTCGGTTATCCGCAAGCCCCGTTCGGCGCATAAGGCTTCAATGTCGATTGGTTGGTGCACGAAAGCGAATAGTCCCACAACGAATAGCCCCGCCGATCATAGATGGGCGGGGCGATTCTACAACCGATAGGCGCAATCGATCAGACGACGGCTTTTTTGCGGCCGCGCTTCACCCCGGGCTTGCGCCCAAGGCCGATCTTCTTGGCCAGTTCGCGGCGCTTTTCGGCATAGTTGGGCGCGACCATCGGATAGTCCGAGGACAAGCCCCAGCGCGCGCGGTACTGATCCGGCGTCAGGCCGTAATGCGTCATCAGGTGCCGCTTGAGCATCTTCAGCTTTTTACCGTCTTCCAGGCAGACGATGTAATCGGGCTTGATCGATGCGCGGATCGAAACGGCCGGTTCGGGCATCACCTCTTCGACGACCTCGGGCTGACCCAGTCCGGCCAAAGCGCCATAGACATTGGTGATCAATGCGGTGACGTCTTCGACTGCGACGTTATTGTTGCTGACATGCGCGGCGACAATGTCCGACGTCAGCGTGATAAGCATTTCATTCACATCGGCATGGGTTGCATCCATGACCAATTCCTTTCGATATATCGACCCTAGCTGCCGAGTTAGTACGGCCGATTGCCGACTTATACCTTTTTGCAAATCGCACAAGTCGAATTGGCGCGAATTTAAACAACCTTGCGGATTTTTGAAGCGGATTAGCGATCAGTCTGCGAAACCCGGTCCAATTGACAAGCAAATGTCAGCGCATCGAATGGCACGCCATTTGGTCCGCGATAGTAATTGGGACGAGCGCCGACCTGCACAAACCGGCGTCGGCGATAGAGTTGTTCCGCCGGGTTGCCGTCGCGCATCTCGAGCAAGGCGCGCGTTGCTCCGCGGGCTCGCGCATCATCGAGAAACCGTTCGAGCAGCTGCGCGCCGTAGCCCCGGCCGCGCTGCTCGGGCATTACCGCAAGCAGCAGCAATTCTTCTTCATCGAACCCGAACCGCGACAAATAGAAGCCCGCGCAGTCAGCGCCCGCAGAGACCAGCGCGTAATGGCAATTGCCGATCAGCAGCGCATCTTCGACCTGGCGGCGGCTCCACGCCTCGCCGAATGCAGGGTCGAACGCGGCGGTCATCACCGCCATGATCCGGTCAAGGTCGTCGACCGGCACGATCATGGCACGCCGCCGCCGCCGGGCAGGCGCGCATCGGGAGCACGGCCGTACTGGAGCTGGACCGCCGGACTGAACAAGGCTGGATCGAGCAGAGGCAAATGGCGCGCATCGGGCAAGATCGGCAGCGCCTGCCCGGTGCCCCGCGCCGCGACCAGGGCAGCAGCCTGCGATCCCGCAACCAGCTGAGCCCGCGCCGCTGCTGCCGCTGCGACCGGGGTCAGCGAAAGCGCCGCGACCAGCGCCGCACCGTCCGCGCCGAATTCGCTCAGGAACCATTCGCCGTGACCGCCGCTCATCACGACGCTGACGGGCAATGCACCCACCTGCGCGCGGGCCATTGCCGCGACCAGCGTGTGGGTGGGATAGCCCACCAGTTCGCCTCGCCAAGCCAGCGCCAGCGCTCGCCCTGCCGCCAGTCCGACGCGCAAGCCGGTAAAGCTGCCCGGCCCCAGTGAGACGACGATCCGCCGGGCTTTGCCCTTGTCCGGCAGCGCTGCGATCATCGGCACAAGTTGCTCGGCATGGCCGCGCCCCAGCACGCGGTAATCGCCAGCGAGCAGCTTACCGTGTTCGAACAGGGCGACCGAGCATGCTTCGGTGGCGCATTCGATGGCCAGAGTTCTCATGCCAGTCGGAATAGCGTCAGGCGATCCGATTGAAAGCGCCGAAATCGGGGCGCGGGCTGCGCCCGAAGATGCTGGCCGGATCGCCGTAGCCCAGGGTCGAGATGAAATTCGATTTCACCCGCGGGGTTTCACCGAAGAATGCCGCATCGACTGCGGCCGGGCTGAACCCCGACATCGGCCCGGTATCGAGCCCGAGCGCGCGCGCAGCCATGATGAAATAGGCCCCCTGCAACGATGAATTCCGGAACGCGGTGGTTTCGCGCAGGG
>JAYVWX010000137.1:0-9651 GCA_043785715.1 Novosphingobium sp.
CGCCGAACAGCTCCTGTTCGAACCGTTCGGAGGTGATCCGGGCCGAATTGACGCTGACGAAGGCGCTGGCCGCCCGCGAACTCCAACTGTGCAGCAGCCGCGCGGCAACCTCCTTGCCCGCGCCGGCCGGACCGGAGATCAGCAGCCGGCTGCCGGTATTGGCGATACGCTTGATGGTCGCGCGCACCTGATTGATCGCCGGACTGTTGCCGGTGAACTCATCGGAATTGGCGAAGCCCTGGCGAAGCTGGGCGTTTTCCCGGCGCAAGCGCTCGGTCTCGGTCGCGCGTCCGACCAGATGCAGCAGCTGCTCGGCCTCGAATGGCTTTTCGAGGAAATCAACTGCCCCGCGCCCGATCGCCGAGACCGCGGTATCGATGTTGCCGTGGCCGGAAAAGACAATCACCGGCAATTCGGGCTCGCGCGCCTTGATCGCATCGAGCACTTCAAGCCCATCCATCGGGCTGCCATGGAGCCAGACATCGAGCAGGACCAGCGAAGGCCGACGCTGATCTATCGCATCAAGCGCGGCCCGACTGTCGCCGGCGGTGCGGCAATCGTAGCCCTCGTCGCTGAGCACCCCAGCCACGAGGTCGCGAATATCGCGTTCGTCATCGACAATCAGTATGTCGAGCGCCATTGGGCCTCCGTCAGCACAGCTACCGTCATTCCGCCGCCTCCGATGTGCGCCTGCCCGCCAGCGGGTCGCAGGCAAAGCGCAAGGTAACCCAAGCTCCGCCCCCCTCGGCGGAGGAAAATGTCATTTCACCGCCATGTTCCTCGACGATCTTGTTGACGATCGCGAGGCCAAGGCCGGTCCCCTTCTCGCGCGAGGTAACATAGGGTTCGACTATCCGTTCGCGATCCTTGGGCAAACCGATGCCGTTGTCGATGACCGAAACCAGGATCGAATCATTATCGGGGCGGATATCGACAGAAACTTTTCCGCGGTATCCCTCTGATTCGGTTTTTGCTCTTGCATCAACAGCTTCGACTGCATTTTTCAGGACATTCGTCATCGCCTGGCCAAATTGATGGCGGTCGCAGGCAATCGGTGGAAGGGCCTCGTCGGCAGCGAAGGTGAATTCGATATCCGGCCGCGCAACTTCCTGCAGGAACACCGCCTGGCGCGCCAGATCGAGCGAGTCTTCATTGCGGAACACCGGTTTCGGCAATCGCGCAAACGAGGAAAACTCGTCGACCATTTTGCGCAGATCGCCGACCTGACGGATGATCGTGCTGGTCAATTCTTCGAACAGTTCGGGACTGTCCGTGATCTGCTTGCGATACCGGCGGCTCAGCCTTTCAGTTGCAAGCTGGATCGGGGTGAGCGGGTTCTTGATTTCATGGGCGATGCGCCGCGCGACATCGGACCAGGCCGCCTGGCGCTGGTCGAGCAGCTGGCGGGTGATATCCTCGAAGGTGATCACCAGCCCGGTGCCGCCATGGCTGATCTTTACCGCAAGCGTCAGCAGATCGCCGCCCTTGGCATATTGGACGATGCCGCTCGATAGCCCGGCATCGACCAGTCCGGCAATCTGCGGGGCGACATCGGCGAGCCGCACGCCCAGCGGCCCCGGTCCTGGATGGTCGAGCAGCAGCTTTTGCGCCGAGCTGTTGAGCAGCAGAATCTGGCCTTCGAGATTGGTCGAGACGATGCCGGCCGTTACCGATTCGATCACTGCTTCAATCAGCGCCCGGCGATCGTGCAATTGCTGGTTGGCGTTCACCAACGCCTGGGTCTGTTTCTCGATCTGCGCGGTCATGCGGTTGAACGCGCGGTTGAGCAGGCCGATCTCGTCCGCGCCGGTGCGCCCCTCGACCCGTAGGGCGAAATTGCCGCTGCCAACCTGCCGTGCGGCATCGACCAGCTCATGCAGCGGTTTCACCTGGCGATCGGCGAAACGCAGCGCCAGCCAGACGAAAAACCCGACCAGCGCCAGCGACAGGACGAACAGCGCCACATTGAACCGCAATTGCAGCACCCGCGCCCGCCGGGTCAGCACTTCATAGGCCTGCACGATGTTCTGCGCCCGCTGGCCCTGGCTGAACGCCAGCAGGTCCGACACGCGGGCGGTGTATAGGTAAACGCCCGAACGCCGGTCGATCGGGGTAATCGCCTCGATCTTGTTGGCGCTGGCGTTGACGACAATCGCTTCGCCTCCTTCGATCCGCGCCAGCACCGCGGGGCTCATCCGCTGACGGTCGGTGTTGCTTTCCGGATCGACGATGGCGGCGGTGCGCAGCTGGCCGTCCTCACCCTTCTGGATAATCGCCGATTCGTTGAGCTTCCGGTTGACCACCTGGTAGGAATAGAACTGCGCGAACGACGGGGCGGCTATCGATTCCGTGCTGAGAAAGGCGCGCAGGTCGCTGGCCATGGCGACCGATTCATTGCTGACGTCGCGCTGGGTCTGCTCGTGATAGCCTCGGGCAAGCTTATTGGCGTTTTCCAGGAGGCCGCGCGAATTGTCGGAAAACCAGAACTCGACCCCCGACTGAAACAGCCAGGACGCGAAAATCACCACCAGCAGCGTCGGGATCGCCGAGATCATCGAGAACAGGAAAACCAGCTGGACATGCATCCGGCCCGATCCGCCGATGCTTTCCGCCGCGCGCCGCAGCGCCAACCGCCGCCCGAGCAGGACCAGGATGGTCATCGCCGGGACCAACATGCCGACCAGCAGTGTCGCGGTCATATCCGAAGGCAACAGCTCGCGCTTTTCCGCCTGGGCGGATAGCGTGACCCAGGCGACCCCCGACATCAACACGAAGGCGATCACCGCTCCCGCTTCGACAACGGCGAAGAAATTCGCCCGGCGCGCGGCTATCTGCACACGCCGCCACCAGACCGGCCAGCGCCGTTTGCGTAGGGAAGCCTCATTCATGATCGTTGCACTATTACAACAATCCTGTTGCCTGTCTGCAAGAGAAAAGCGCCGGGTCGATGCTCAGGGCCGGCGGCTGAAAGCGTCCGGATCGATCTCCAACTCGCCGAGCCGCTTGCGCAGCGTATTGCGATTGATGCCGAGCAGCTGCGCCGCGCGCAGCTGGTTGCCACCGGTTTCCCGCAGAACCGCGGCGAATAGCGGCCGCTCAAAAGTTTCCAGCGCGCGGTCGTAGATCGTGCCAGGTGCGGGCCTGGTTTGATCTAGCCAACGGGCGACCGCTGCATCGAACCCCCGATCGGTGATACCGGTAGCACCGGGCGTATTGGGCTGTTGCAGCAACGGCGCCACGGCAGCGGCGTCGATGACCTCTTCGCGGGCCAGCAGCGCCAGGCGGAAGATGAAATTTTTCAGCTCCCGGACATTGCCGCGCCAGGGTTGGCGGACCAGCAGGGCGGCGGCGGCGGCGGTCAGCTGGTGGCGCGGCAAGCCTTCCCCGATGGCGAGCTGGAGGAAATGCCGGGCCAGCGCCTCGATGTCGTCGGGCCGCTCGCGCAGCGCCGGCAGCTCGATCGGCACGACATTGATGCGGTAATACAAATCTTCGCGGAACTGGCCGGCGGCGATCATCGGGGCGAGATCGCGGTTGGTGGCCGCGACGATGCGGGTGTCGATCGCCACTTCCTCGCGCCCGCCGACCCGCCGGATTCGGCCCGATTGCAGCGCGCGGAGCAGCCGGGTCTGGGCCTGCATCGGCATATCGCCGATCTCATCGAGAAACAGGGTGCCGCCGACCGCCTGCTCGAATTTGCCGATATGCCTCGCGACAGCGCCGGTGAAGGCGCCCTTCTCGTGCCCGAACAACTCGCTCTCGATCAGTTCGGCGGGGATCGCGGCGGTGTTGACCGCGACAAACGGCCCGGCGCTGCGGTGGCCGAGCTGGTGGATGGCCTCGGCTACCAGTTCCTTACCGGTGCCCGATTCGCCGAGAATGAGTACCGTCAGATCGTTGCGCAACACCCGCGTAATCATCCGGTAGACCGCTTGCATCGGTGCGCTGCGGCCTACTAGTGGCAGGCTCTGACCCGGTTCGTCCTCGGCAAACCCTTCCCTGCCATCGGTATTCGCGCCGACGGCTTGCCGCACTGCCGTGGCCAGCTCGTCGATATCGAAGGGCTTGGGGAAATACTCGTAAGCCCCGGTGCCACTGGCGCGAACCGCCGTATCGAGCGTATTTTGCGCTGAAAGTATGATTACGGGCATGGTCGGGTGGAGCGCGCGGACGCTTTCCATCGTGTCGATCCCGTCGCCATCGGGCAGGATGACATCGGTAACAAGCACGGAAAAGCGCCGATCGGACAATCGACGGTCACGCTCGGCGAGGCTGGCGCAGCGGGTTACCGCGAAGCCCTCCGCCTCTAGCGCCGCGGTGATGACGATGGCGATGGACTCGTCGTCTTCGACCAGCAGCACGCTCATGGCGCCGTTACCTCCCGCCGCTCCCGAAGACCGGTCTCGCCAGCCATTGGCAGATGCAGGCGAAAATGGGTCCAGCGGCCAGCATCATCGCGCTCATGGCCTATCCGCCCGTGCATCTCGCCGACCAGCTTGCGCACCAGCGCCAGCCCCAGCCCCTGCCCGTTCTTCTTGGTGGTGACGAAGGGATCGAAAATGCGGTCGCGCATCGCCGGGTCGACACCGGAGCCATTGTCGCTGATCCGGATTTCAATCGGCAGCCTTACCGGCTCACTGGTCCCGGTGGAACTGAGTTGCAGGCCGCTGGCGAAGCGCGTCCGGACGATAAGCCGGGGCTTGGCGGTGCTTTCACAAGCCTCCCGGGCGTTGGCGAGGAGATTGATCAGCACCTGCACCAGCGCATCGGCGTTGCCGAGCACCGAGGGCAGCGAAGGATCGAATTCCTCCTCGATCCGCGGCCCCTTGCGTTCCGCCGCCCCCAGCACCGCACTGGCGCGCCGCACCGCCTTGTGCAGGTTGCACGGCTCAAGCGGCGATGTGGTGCGACGGCTAAGCGTCTGCATCTGGTCGATCAGCTTGGCGATCCGGTCGACTTCGTTGGTAATCAGCCGGGTAAGTGCCTGGTCCTTTTCGCTGACCTTGCGGGCCAGCAACTGCGCCGCGCCGCGGATGCCGGCGAGCGGGTTCTTGATTTCATGCGCCAGCACCTCGGGCGCGCGCAGCAGGGCGTCTTCGGCGCGGCTCGAATCGTCGCCCATGGCGTCGGCGGTGCTGGAATCGTGGAGCGTGAGCACCTGCCAGCCCGGCTCGCCGACCACCGGAGCCGCGGTGACATCGAGCCGGCGGGTGCCGATACCGGCGATGGTGACATCGATCTCGCGCGCGGAAACCGGTGTCTCGCTATCGCTCAGCCGTTCGGCCAGGCGCGGTTCGTCAAAGCTCAGCGTATCGCCCAGCGAGCGCCCGGCGAGGCGGCGCAGGCTTTGCCCGAGGAATTGCTCGGCAGCCGGATTGGCTGCGGCGATCTTCTGGCCGGGCGCAAGCAGCACGACCGCCAGCGGCAGGCTGGCGAGCTGGCGCTGCGCATCGGGGATAGTCATCGCCGCCCCATGGCTCAGGCGGCCTGCCGCTGGAGGAACGGAGCATAGAATTCAGACAGTGAGCGCGTCACGTCTCCCGCATCGTCGATGAAGTTCACCCGGTTGCGGAACTCAGCCGATCCCGGCAGCCCCCTGGTGTACCAGCCGATATGCTTGCGCGCCATCTTGACGCCAGTATCCTTGCCATAATGGACGAGCATAGCATCATAATGCTTTAAAATCAGCAACAACTGCTGATCGAGTGATGGCTCGCCAATGCTGGTCCCATGATGCAGCCAATGCATGACCTGCCCGAGGAACCAAGGCTTGCCATAAGCGCCCCGGCCGATCATCACGCCATCCGCACCGGACAGCGCCAGCGCAGTGGCCGCATCGGCGATCGTGCAGATGTCGCCGTTGACGATGACCGGGATCGCGACCGCCTGCTTTACTTGCCGGACAAAGGCCCAATCCGCCTCGTCGCGGTACATCTGGCAGCGGGTGCGGCCGTGGACGGTGATCATTTTCGCGCCGAGATCCTCGGCGATCCGGGCGAGTTCGGGGGCGTTGAGCGACTGATGGTCCCAGCCCATCCGCATCTTGACCGTCACCGGCACGTCGACCGCCTTGACCGTCGCCGAGATCAGCGCGGCGGCCAGCGGCAGGTCGCGCATCAGCGCCGAGCCGGCATCGCCGTTGACCACCTTCTTGACCGGGCAGCCCATGTTGATGTCGATGATCGCCGCGCCCCGGTCGGCATTGAGCTTCGCCGCCTCGGCCATTTCGGCCGGCGAGCAGCCGGCGAGCTGCAATGACACCGGTTCCTCAAGCGCATCCCACGCCGCCTTCTGCAACGACTGGCGGGTCTCGCGGATCATCGCCGGTGAGGCGATCATCTCGGTGACATTAAGGCCCGAACCGAAGCGGCGGACCAGCTTGCGGAACGGCATGTCGGTTACGCCGGTCATCGGCGCGAGGATCACCGGACACTCGACGCGCACGTTTCCGATCATGATCGGCGGGAGCGCGGGAGGGATGGGAAGCGGGTTCATCAAGACTGCCTAAAATTTGGGCAGCGCATAGTGGATTGCCGTCTGTTCGGCAAGCGGTTACCGGCACCGGGACATGCCCCCCTCGCTCCCCCCTCCCTCCACCGCCGCCGTTGTCGTCGCCGCCGGTCAGGGGCTGCGCGCCGGACAGCCGCTACCCAAGCAGTTTGCAATGTGGCGCGGCAAACCGGTAGTCCGGCATTCGGTGGAAACACTGGCGGCGGCCGGCGTCTCCCCCATCGTAGTCGCCATTCCCGAGGGCGCCGAGGACATTGCCCGGCGTGCGCTCAAAGGCATAGCCGTCGTGCGGCTTGTCACCGGTGGCAGCACCCGCCAGCTTTCCGTCAAACTGGGGCTGGAGGCGCTGGCAGGCGATGCGCCCGATAATGTCCTGATCCACGATGCCGCCCGACCGATCCTCCCCCCCACGGTCATCGCCCGCCTGCTCGACGCGCTGGCCATTCAGCACGCAGCCATCCCGGTGTTGCCAGTGACCGACAGCCTCGCCCTGGATGAAAACGGCATGATGGGAAGTTCCGCCGACCGCAATGTGCTGCGCCGCGTCCAGACCCCGCAGGGGTTCCATTACGGCGCGATCCTGGCTGCCCACCGCGCCTGGACGGGCGATGCCCTCGCCGGGGACGATGCCCAGGTGGCGCAGGCCGCCGGCATGGCTATTGCGCTGGTCGAAGGGGACGAAGCCTTGCACAAGCTGACATATGCCGACGATTTTGGCCTAATCGCGCCGCCCGTCCGCATCGGCTCGGGCTATGACGTCCACCGGCTGGTCGATGGCGAAGCCCTGTGGCTGTGCGGTGTCAGGATCGAACACAGCCAGGGCCTTGCCGGCCATAGCGATGCCGATGTCGCCATCCACGCGCTGGTCGATGCGCTGCTCGGCGCGATTGGCGCGGGCGATATCGGCGAGCATTTTCCGCCCAGTGACCCGCAATGGCGCAGCGCTGGTTCGCACCTGTTCCTTGCCCATGCCGCCTCGCTGGTCACAGCAGCCGGCTATGCCATCGGCAATATCGACCTGACGATCATCTGCGAAGCGCCCAGGATCGGCCCCCACCGCGAGGCGATGCGGGTCCGGCTGGCCGAACTGCTGGGCATTGACTCAGGCGTGGTAAGCGTCAAGGCGACCACCACTGAAAAACTTGGATTTGCCGGTCGGGGCGAAGGTATCGCCGCGCAGGCAATCGCGACCCTGATCTTGAACTGACGGAGAGATCCAGCATGCGCTGTCTCGCAGCTCTGGCCATTCTTGCCATTACCGCGGCCCCGGTCGCCGCTTCAGCGGCCGAGCCTCCCTGCCTGACCCCGCCGGAATTCACCGCGCTTTCCAGCTACGCGTTGCCGAGCATCATCACCGGCACCGCCCAGCGCTGCTCCGCCAGCCTGCCCCCCGGCGCCTGGCTGAACCAGAACGGCGACCGGCTGGCGTCGCGCTATGCGCAGAGCAGGCCGGAGGTTTGGCCGGCGGCGAAGGCTGCCTTCGTCAAGCTGAGTTCGGCTTCGGGCGGTGGAGAAGCCGCCAATCTGATCAAGGCGCTGCCCGATGCCGCGCAACAACAAATGCTCGATGCGCTGATTGCCGGCATGGTCGTACAGCAACTGCCGCCAGGCCGCTGCGAAGTGGTCGACCAGCTGGTGCGCGTGCTGTCGCCGCTGCCACCCGAGAACACCGCAGAGCTGATTGCGCTGGCGGTCGGTATCGGGGCGAAGTCGGGCCGCACCAGGATTGACATGCTCAGCATTTGCCCGGCGTGATGGACGATTATCTCCTCCCGCGCGAAGTGATCGACCTCGCCATTCGCGTGATTACCGAAAACAAGGCGGCAGGCCGCATGGTGGCGCTGGCCGAGAGCTGCACCGGCGGGCTGGTCTGCGCGGCGCTTACCGAAATTGCCGGCTCGTCGGCAGTGCTGGATCGCGGCTTCGTCACCTATTCGAATGAGGCCAAGCAGGAGATCCTCGCGGTTCCGGATGCGATCCTTGACACTTTCGGGGCCGTCTCGGTCGCTACGGCCTGGGCCATGGCGCAGGGAGCGCTGGCGCGCAGCAAGGCCGATGTCGCGGTAGCGATTAGCGGCGTCGCCGGTCCTGATGGCGGTAGCGCGCAGCGCCCGGTCGGCACGGTGGTCTTCGCCCGCGCCATACGGGGCAGCGAGGAAGTCGATGCCGAGGAGCGGTTCTTCGACGGCAGCAGCCGGTCGGCGGTGCGCTGTCAGGCCGCGCTGGTGGCGCTGGAACTGCTGCTGCCGTAAAGCACTGCCGCGCGCATCTCGAATGCCGCGACCATCTTGCGGAATGCGCGGTCGAAATACTGGCCGGCTAGTGTCTCGAACAGAGCGTTGCGAAAGGTGAAGCTCACCGAGAAATCCACCTCGCATGCGCCCGGGCCAAGCGGGCGAAACAGCCAGATATTGTCGAGGTCGCGCATCGGACCGTCAAGGTAATGTACCTCGATCCGGCCCGGCCGCTGCTTTTCGATCCGCGACGTAAATTTCTCCCGCAGGCTTTTGAAGCCCACCAGCATGTCCGCGACCATCTGGTGCTCTGAATCCGACTGCACCCGCGTCGCCACCACCCACGGCAAAAACTCGCCATAACGCGAGACATCGGCGACCAGGTCGAACATCTGTTCGGCACTATACGGCATAGTACAGACTTCCCGGATCGCCGGCATCAGCCCGCCTTCGCCAGCTGCGCCTCGCGGGCCCGGCGCATCGCGTGGAAATCGTCGCCAGCGTGGTAGCTTGACCGGGTGAGCGGGCTGGAGGCGACTTGCAGGAAGCCCTTGGCGCGGGCAATCGCGCCATAAGTGTCGAATGCCTGCGGGGTGACAAATTCGACCACTCGAGTGTGTTTCGGGGTCGGCTGGAGATATTGTCCCATGGTCAGGAAATCGATCCCGACGCAGCGCATGTCGTCCATCACCTGATGAACTTCGAGCCGCTCTTCCCCCAGCCCCAGCATAATGCCCGATTTGGTGAAGATCGACGAATCGTGCCGCTTCACCTCCTCCAGCAGCCGCAGCGAAGCGTAATAGCGCGCGCCGGGCCGAATCGTTGGATAGAGCCGCGGCATGGTTTCGAGGTTGTGGTTGTAGACATCGGGCCCTGCGGCAACAATCGCCGCCACCGCCGCCGGCAT
>JAYVWX010000138.1:0-2519 GCA_043785715.1 Novosphingobium sp.
AACGCGGTCATATCAATTCGTATCGTTACCAATGGCAGGTTTCCGCCGGGTGAAGAAACGCGCACCGGAAAGTCCCGTTGCGGAAAAATTTATCGGTCGGAAGCCAATTGCGGCATTCCGAAGGGCCCGGACCGATGCTCTTCCGGGATGCCCAGTGGCCTGTAGCCCGCTCGGCCCCGTGTCAGCCTGGTTCGACCCAGCCGATCGAGCCATCGCCGCGGCGGTAGACCATATTGTGCTTGCCAGTGCCAGCATTTTTGAACAGCAACGCCGTAGTGTTTCGCAGATCGAGCATCATCACGGCATCGGACACCGTGGCTTCCGGCACATCGACGCGGGTCTCGGCGATGATGACCGGAGCATCGGACGTAACTTCTTCTTCGCGCGCTTGTTCCTCGAACACGACATAAGCGGCTTCTTCCTGCCTGACCGCATGCGCCGACTGTTCGTGACGGTCATTGAGCCGCCGCTTGTAGCGCCGCAATTGCGTATCGATCTTGTCCGCCGCCTGATCCAGCGCGATATGCGCATCCTGGGCGATCGCCGCACCTTTCAGGATCAACCCATTAATGACATGCGTCACAATATCGCAGCGGAACGCACCGGCGGGCGCCTTGCCAAAGGTAACGTTGGAAGACTGCGCCCGATCGAAATATTTGCCGACCACTGCCGTCATCCGCTCCGACGCATGCGCCTGCAGCGCCTCGCCGGTGTCGATCTGGTGACCCGATACGCGAATGTCCATGGTTATACCTTCCTTGGCTTGGGAGATCAGACGGAACTGTTCCACAGCGGCGACTGCACCGTGACGAGAAATGCGCTATGCGCCGCAAGTTCGGCTTCGCTTGGCCCATGGGGCCGGGCCGGCCGGAATTCTCGTTGAATTGTAACGCTGGTGACCGAAGTGACGAGCGAGACACCGCCCTCGCCTGCCAGCTCCAGGCCGATCTGCCGCCCGCCGGTCAGCTCGACATAGACCTGGGCAAGCAGTTCGGCATCGAGCAACGCGCCGTGGAGGGTCCGGTGGCTGCGGTCGATGCCGTAACGCGTGCACAGTGCATCAAGCGAGTTTTTGGCGCCCGGGTGCCGGATCCGGGCCAGCGCGACGGTATCGACCATGCGCTCCCGCCCAACCGGTTCTCGGTCGCATAGCCCCAGTTCGCGGTTGATGAAGCCGAAGTCGAAGCCGGCATTATGCGCCACCAGCGGCGAAGCGCCCAGGAAGGCGAGCAGTTCTTCCGCGCGCTCGGCAAAGCGCGGCTTATCGGCCAGGAAAGCATCCGATAACCCGTGGATCGCCTCGGCGGCGGCCGGCATCGACCGCTCGGGGTTGAAATAGGCCTGGAAGCTGCGTCCGGTCTCGACCCGGTTGACCATTTCGATGCAGCCGATCTCCACCAGCCGGTCACCGCCCATGGGATCGAGACCGGTGGTTTCCGTATCGAAAATTATTTCACGCATCCCCGTCGATATCGGACTGTCAGCGGTGCGAAGCAAGGGGGGACCGGGGGTTTATTCGCCGATCAACCGGTCCACCAGCCGCTTTACCGAAGCGCGCGTTGCTTCCCGCGTCGTGCCGGTATCGATAACGTAATCGGCGCGGGCGCGCTTTTCGGCATCGGGGACCTGAAGTGCCAGGATCTGGTCGAATTTATGCGCGGTCATGCCCGGCCGAGCCAGCACGCGGGCGCGCTGGACCTCGGCCGGCGCGGAAACCACCGCTACCGCATCGAGCATGTCGAAGCCGCCCTTCTCGAACAACAGCGGAATGTCCAGGACGATCAGCGGCGCGTTTGTGGTGTCCGCCATGAAACCCGCGCGCATCGCGCCGACCGCGGGATGGACGATCGCCTCCAGCCGTTTCAGCTTCTCCGGTTTGCCGAATACCGCCGCGCCCAGTTTGGCACGGTCGACACCTTGCGGGCCGGTCGTGCCGGGAAACGCTTCCTCGATCATCGGCAGCTGCGCGCCGCCGGGCCCTTGCAGTTGATGCACCGCGGCATCGGCATCGAACACCGGCACGCCAAGGTCGCGCAGCATCGCCGCCACCGCTGATTTGCCCATGCCAATCGAACCGGTGAGGCCGAGGATGAAAGGTTTGTGCGCCGTCACGACGTCAACAAGGCTCGCAGCTCGGCGTCGTGCTCGCGCGGGGCGGGGTGGCCGAAGAACAGCTCGAAGGCGCGAGCCGCCTGGCCGATGAGCATCACCAGCCCGTCCGCTGTCCGCATTTCCCGCTCCCGCGCCGCCTGCAGCAGTGCAGTTTCCAGCGGGGCATAGACCATATCGAAGACGAGCGCGTCCGCGGCCATGTCCGCGAGACCCGCCAGCACGAATTGCGGCATGGGCTCCTGACCGGTCATGCCCAGCTGGGTGGCATTGATCAGCAGCGCAGCGCCGGCCAGTGCCCCGATGCCCGCAGCGTTGAAGCGGTGAACATCGATTGTCAGGCCGCTGGCCGAGGCCGCGCGGATCGCCCGGTCCGGACTGCGCGCCAATACCCGCACCGCGGCATAACC
>JAYVWX010000139.1:0-13574 GCA_043785715.1 Novosphingobium sp.
GCCGCGGCTGATCTGCATCGCCTGCAATACGGCATCCACCATTGCCCTGGGAATGGTGCGCGATGTGCTGCAAATCCCCATTGTCGGCACGGTGCCGGCGATCAAACCGGCAGCGGCGATGACCCGGACCGGGGTGATTGGCCTGCTCGGCACCGAGGCGACGATCCGCCAGATCTATGTCGACCGGCTGGAAGCGGAGTTCGCGCAAGACAAGCAGCTGTTGCGTTTCGCCGCGCCGGAACTGGTCGGCGCGGCCGAGGCCAAATTGCGAGGGCAGCTGGTGGACCGGGCGGTCTATGCACGCGCCGTCCAGGGGCTCCGGTCGCTGGCGGACGGAGCGGCAATCGATACATTGGTGCTCGCTTGTACGCATTTCCCGCTGATCGAGGCCGAACTGTCCGACGAGTTCGGCCCGTCAGTCAGCTTCATTGACGGCGCCCAGGGGATTGCGCGGCGGATCGCTTGTCTCACCGAGGGGCAAAAGTTTCACCGCGCGACTTCCGATCTCGCTCTGTTCACCCGGGACGGCGAGGATATCGCGCCACTGGCGCCAGCGCTTGCCCAATACGGGCTTGAGCGGATCGCGGTGCTATAAGCAGGAGTGGCATCCCGGCCCAACAAGCCGCTAGCCTTGGCCCGAGCCATTCGCTATGGGACGGCAAAACGGCGGGATTTGGAAATTTCGTGAACTACGGCAAAGTTTTCGACGCGGCGATTGACCGGCTGCACTCCGAAGGGCGCTACCGCGTCTTCATCGAGATTTTGCGCAACAAGGGCGCATACCCCAACGCGCGCTGCTTCGCCGGGCATAACGGCCCCAAGCCGATCACCGTGTGGTGCTCGAACGACTATCTGGCGATGGGTCAGCATCCCAAGGTCATCGCCGCGATGGAGGAAGCGCTGCACGATGTCGGCGCCGGTTCGGGCGGCACCCGCAACATCGGCGGCAACACCCACTACCATATCGAGCTGGAGCGCGAACTGGCCGATCTCCACGGCAAGGACGGCGCGCTGCTGTTCACCTCGGGCTATGTATCCAACGATGCGACACTGTCGACGCTGGCCAAAGTCCTGCCCGGCTGTGTGATCTTTTCCGACGAACTCAACCACGCCAGCATGATCGCCGGCATTCGTAATTCGGGCGCCGAGAAGAAAGTGTTCCGCCACAACGATCTTGCCCATCTCGAACAGCTGCTCGCCGAAACCGATCCCGACCTGCCTAAGCTGGTCGCCTTTGAAAGCGTCTATTCGATGGACGGCGATGTCGCGCCGGTCCACGCGATCTGCGATCTTGCCGACCAGTACAATGCCCTCACCTATATCGACGAGGTCCATGCCGTCGGCATGTACGGGCCGCGCGGCGGCGGCATCACCGACCGCGACGCGGCGGCGCACCGCATCACCATCATCGAGGGCACGCTGGGCAAGGCGTTCGGCGTGATGGGTGGCTATATCGCGGCGGACGCCAAGATTATCGACGTGATCCGCTCCTACGCGCCGGGCTTCATTTTCACCACCAGCCTGTCGCCCGTGCTGGTCGCGGGCGTGCTGGCTTCCGTCAGGCACCTCAAGGCTTCTAGCACCGAGCGCGAGGGCCAGCAGGCCGCTGCCGCCCTGCTCAAGCAGCTGTTCGCCGATGCCGGATTGCCGGTGATGCCCTCGACCACCCACATCGTGCCGCTGATGATCGGCAATCCGGTGCGCGCCAAGCAGATCAGCGACATCCTGCTGGCCGAATACGGCGTCTATGTGCAGCCGATCAACTACCCGACCGTGCCGCGCGGGCTGGAGCGCCTGCGCTTCACCCCCGGCCCCGCCCACACCGAAGCGATGATGCGCGAGTTGACCAAGGCGCTGGTCGAGATCTGGGACCGGCTGGAGATGCGGAAAGCGGCGTGAGCTGCATTCTCCCACAGGTCGATGTACGGCCACATACCATGGCGCATCTGGCTGCCGATCAAGCTGTAAAGTTGCTCGTCCAGATCGGCTGCCGGGTGGCCCAAAAAGGGCAGCCTTGTGACCAGGGTCGCAAAAATCATCAGCACCAGGCCAATGGCGACCGGATTGATCTGACGAACTAGTGCAATGGAAGGCGTCGCCCGCACGATGGGTCGGAACGCATCGGCGGTCCTCGCTCGCCACCGTAACTGAATCTGGCCCAAAACAGCGGATACCTCAACGAAACCCGCTGGCGCCGGACCCGCGGCTTCGCGCTACCGCAGGTTCACGACATTGTCCGAAACCCGCACGTCGCGGCGGTCGCCCAGATACTGGCTCGCCATCGGCTCGTCCTCGACGGTGATGCAATCGCCGTGGCCGAAGCCGTTGAACGCGGTACGCATCGCCGCGCCATAGGCGCCCAGCATGCCGATCTCGATGTAGTCGCCCGCCTCGACATCGGCCGGCAAATCGAACGGGCCTTCCATGTGATCGAGATCGTCGCAGGTCGGGCCGAAAAAGCTGAACGGCCTGATTGCTCCCGAGGGGTCGTCGCGCAGCAGCTGGACCGGAAACCGCCAGCCAACATGCGCCGCATCGAACAGCGCGCCATAGGCGCCGTCGTTGATATACAGCTCGCGCCCCCGGCGCTTCTCCACCCGAACGATCAGCGAATTGAACTCCGCGCACAGCGCCCGGCCGGGCTCGCACCACAGTTCCGACGAATAGGACACCGGCAGCGATTCAGCGGCGCGGTGGATCGCGCCGAAGTAATCCTCCAGCGGCGGCGGCATCATGCCGGGATAGATCGACGGGAAGCCACCGCCGACATCGACGATATCCACCGTAACCGAGGCGTCGACAATCGCCGCGCGGACCCGCTCCAGCGCCTGGACATAGGCGAAGGGGGTCATCGCCTGGCTGCCGACGTGGAAGCAGATGCCAAGGCAATCGGCGACCTGCCGGGTCGCCTGCAGCAGCGGCGCGGCATCGGCCAGATCGATGCCGAACTTGGAGGCGAGACTGATTTCCGCATAGTCGGACGACACCCGCAGCCGCACGCATAGCGACAGGTCTTCTGGCACCGCGCCGGCCTCGTCGGAAGTCGCGCCAACGATCTTGTCGAGCTCTTCATGCGAATCGAGGCTGAAGGTGCGCACACCGTGCAGCTTGTAGGCCTCGGCGATGGCGCTGGCCGGCTTGACCGGATGCATGAAGCACAGCACCGCCTCGGGCAGAATGCCGCGCACCAGCCGCACCTCGGCGATTGAGGCGACGTCGTAATGGGTGATCCCCGCCTGCCACAGCACGCGCAACAGCTCGGGCGAAGGGTTGGCCTTCACCGCATAGAGTGACTTTCCCGGAAACTTCTCGACGAAAAAACGCGCCGCGCGTTCCGCGGCATGCGGGCGATTGAGGATAACAGGTTCGTCAGGCGCGAGGGCGCGAACTACAGCCGGTGCATCGGGAAAGATGTGCAACTCAAGGGACCTCCAAAACAATTGTTTCAACAAAACTGCCTTGCGGTTTGGAAGTCCCCATGGGGCAGCGGGGGTGCCTATAAACCCGTCCGCATGAACTGCAAGTGAAAATGGACCACCCGAGAACCTCCTTGGAACAGGTACGAAAATGAGACCCATAATTCTGCTGAATTCGCCGAATAACTTATGACCGAAGTCGATTGGCGACATAGTTGCGGGAAACGCCCGTCAGCTCAGGCGGTTCCGGAACTCCTCCCAGCCGAAGCGACGGACGCATTCCAGCGAATCGGTCTCACTGTCCCACAACCAGATCGAGGGCAGCGGCACGCCGTTGAAGCTGGTGGTCTTGACCATCGAATAATGCGCCTGGTCGAGAAAGGCGATGCGCTGGCCGGGCTCTGGCGGCGCCGACAGGCGGTAGTCGCCGATGACGTCGCCCGCCAGACAAGAAGGCCCGCCGAGGCGCACGGCTCCGCCCTGTGCCTCGTCGATGATGTCATCCTCCCGCGCCAGCTCGCCGAGCAGGGCGGGCCGGTAAGGCGCTTCCAGGACATCGGGCATGTGGCAGGTCGCCGAGATGTCGGTGATCGCGACCGGCATGCCGTTCCAATGGCTATCGAGGATGGTGCCGATCAGGATCCCGGCATCGAGCGCCACCGCCTCGCCGGGCTCAAGATAAAGCTCACAGCCGGTCTCGGATTTCACCTGGCGGAGAAATTCAACCAGCTCCTCGCGCTGATAATCGGCCCGGGTGATGTGGTGCCCGCCGCCGAAATTGAGCCATTTTAGGCGGGGCAGAAAAGGCGCGATTTGCGGGCGCAGCGCCTGCCAGGTGCGCCGAAGCGGGGGGAAATCCTGCTCGCACAGGGAGTGGAAATGGAGGCCGGAAACGCCCTCAAGGTGCTCCTCGCGCAACTGATCGACCGGAAAGCCAAGGCGCGAATGCGGCGCGCAGGGATCGTAGCGTGGCACCTCGCCCTCGGGGTGGAGCGGGTTAATCCGCAACCCGATATCGAAGCCCTGCTGCTGGCCGAGAACGGGGCGGAACCGCGCGATCTGGCCGGGGGTGTTGAAAATGACATGATCGGACAGGCGGCAGATTTCCGGCAGGTCCTCCGGCTTGTAGGCCGCGCAATAGGTCGCGACTTCGCCCTGATAGTGCTCGGCGGCGAGCAGCGTTTCCCACAGGCCCGAGGTGCAGACACCGTCGAGGTATTCGCCGACGATCGGCGCGACCCGCCACATCGAAAACGCCTTGAGGGCGGCGAGCATCTTGATCCCGGCGCGGTCGCGGATATCGGCGAGGATGGCGAGATTGGCGCGCAGCTGGGCGGCGTCCACGACAAAGGCGGGACTATCGACGCGGGTGAGGTCGAAGTGGGCGAAGGCCCCCGGATCGCCGGCTCTGGTTTCCATTAAAACTCCAACGGCCCGGCCAGTTCCTTCACCGTCCACGGCAACCCGTGCTGGTTCAGCATGGCCATGAACGGGTCGGGATCGAACTGCTCCATGTTGAACACGCCCTCACCCCTCCACGTCCCCGTCAACATCATTGCCGCGCCGATCATCGCCGGTACGCCGGTGGTATAGCTGATCGCCTGGTTGCCGGTTTCGACATAGGCGTCCTCGTGGTCGCAGATCTGCGAGACATAGAAGGTTTTTTCACCGCTGCCGTCCAGCGCCTCCCCGGTGGCGATATCGCCAATGTTGGTCTTGCCGCGCGTGGTGGAACCCAATGACGACGGCTCGGGCAGCACGGCTTTGAGGAACTGTAGCGGCACGATCTCGCGGCCCTCATAGACCACCGGATCGATCCGGGTCATGCCGACATTCTGCAGCACGGTGAGGTGCTGGATATAGGCATCCCCGAAAGTCATCCAGAACCGCGCGCGCTCCAGCTCGGGGATGAAGCGGGCGAGGCTTTCCAGTTCTTCGTGGTACATCAGATACATATTCTTGCGCCCGACGCCCTCGAAGTCGAAATTCTCGCGGAGGGTCAGCGCCGGGGTCTCGACCCACTTACCCCGGTTCCAGTGCCGCGCCGGGGCGGTGACCTCGCGGATGTTGATCTCGGGATTGAAATTGGTGGCAAAGGCCTGACCGTGATCGCCGCCGTTGCAATCGAGGATGTCGAGCGTGCGGATGGTCTTCAACTTGTGCTTTTTCAACCACATGGCGAAGACACTTGTGACGCCGGGATCGAAGCCGGAGCCCAGCAGCGCCATCAGCCCCTTCTCGCGGAAGCGGTCGTGATAATCCCACTGCCAGCTATACTCGAATTTGGCCTCGTGGCGCGGCTCGTAATTGGCGGTGTCGAGATAGTCGGCGCCGCTGGCCAGGCAGGCCTCCATGATCGCCAGATCCTGATAGGGCAGCGCCAGGTTGACCACCAGCTTGGGGCCGATCCTGCGGATCAATCCAGTGAGCGCCGGCACGTCTTCGGCGTCAATCTGATGAGTGGTGATGTCGACGCCGGTGCGTTCCTTCACCGATTCCGCAATGGCGTCACATTTGCTGAGAGTTCGGCTCGCCAGACTGATCCCGCTGAAGATTTGCGGATTCCCCAAACTCACTTGGGCCATCTTGTGCACCGCGACCGAGCCGACGCCGCCCGCACCGATCACCAGAACCTTGCTCAATGCGCCTCTCCTTTGCCGCAGCGAAGCAGCGCATATAGGACCTGTGTGTGACAGCACAACAACGGCCGGCCCGGTCCCGTCCGAGCTTCAGCGCACGAACAGGCTGGCCAGCTCGACATGGGTGGACCAGCGAAACTGCCCCACGGGCCGCACTTCCCGCAAGCGGTAGCCGCCCGCCACCAGCGCCGCCGCGTCGCGCGCCCAGCTTGACGGGTTGCAGCTGACATAGACGATGCGAGCCACGGTGCTTTCCGCCAGCCGCGCTACCTGCTCGCGCGCGCCGGCGCGGGGCGGGTCGAGGATTACGGCATCGAAGCGGCCCAACTCCTCCGGCGTCATCGGATTGCGGAACAGGTCGCGGTGCATGGCATGGACAGGCCGCTGCGCCGCGCCCGCGGACTGCTTGCAAGCGAGATGAACATCGCGCGCCGCCTCAGCCGCCAGCACCCTGGCCGGACCGGCGAGCGCGAAGGCGAAGGTGCCGAGGCCGGCGAACAGGTCGGCGACCGTCCTTGCTTCCGCCAGCCATTCGCGCGCCGCCGCAACCAGCGCCGCCTCGCCGTCCGCTGTGGCCTGCAGGAAGGCGCCGGGGGGATAGGACACGGTGGCGCCGGCCAGCGTCACTGTCACCGGCTCAGGCTCCCATAGCGCTTCGCTGCCATAGCCCTGATCGAGCGTCAGCCGGGCCAGGGCGTTGCCCTGCGCGAAGCCAAGCATCGCTTCGGTCGGTGCCAGCCCCTCGACGCTGACGCCCTTGATCGCGAGATCGATGCCCTGGTCGGTCATCGCCAGTTCGATATCGGCGGCGACACGCCCGCCCTGCCGCGCCAGCAGCTTGCGCAACGGCGCGATGAGCGCGGCGAGTTCGGGCAGCAGCACCGGGCATTCGGCGAGATCGACCAGGCGGTGCGAGCCGCCCTCGCGGTATCCCAGCGCGATCCTGCCGCCGATATTGGCCCCGTGCAGCGCCGCGCGCCGCCGGCTACCGGGCGGCGAGAGATGCGGCGGCGCGATCAGTTCGGGGGCCAACCCCTGCCCTGCGGCTGCGTTAGCCACCCGCTCGCCGACAAACGCCGCCAGCGCCGCCTCATCGAGATGCTGCAGCTGGCAGCCGCCGCAAGTGCCGAAATGGCGGCAAGGCGGGATGGCATAGTGCAGGCCGCGCTCCAGTGTGCCGTCGGGCAGGAGCAGGTCGCCGGGGGCGGCACCGGCGGCGAAACGTCCGCTGGCGGTAATCCCGTCCCCCTTGGCGGCGGTGCGGATGATTTCTTCGCCTGCGCTCACAGCGCGGTCGCGTAAGCTTGGCGGATCGCACTGGCAAGCTGCCCCGCGCTGAACGCCGGCTGGCTCAACCGCGCCGCCTCCCCGTGCAGCAACACGCCCTCGCAGGCGGCCGCGAATTGCTCGATCCCGCAGGCCAGCCGGCTGGCGATGGCACCCGCGAGTACGTCGCCGGTCCCCGCCACTGACAGCCAGCTCGAGGCGCGGGGGGCGCAGACCATCCGGCCATCGGGCGACCCGATGACGGTATCGGCCCCCTTGGCGACCACCACCATGCCGCTCGCCCGAGCCAGCGCCGCCGCCCGTTCTGGCTTCGAGCCCGCGCCGTCACAGCCAAAGGCGCGTTCGAGTGCCAACAACTCGCCCTCATGCGGGGTGGCGATCAGCGGGCCAGTGCGTTCGGCGAGAAAGCGGCTACCCAGCAACGTCAAGGCATCGGCATCGAGTACTGCGGGAATTTGGCTAGCGAGCGCAATCACCAGCCGTTCGCTGCTTTCGGCATGTCGGCCGAGCCCGGGGCCGATCAGCAGCGCGGCCAAGCGCTTGTCCTCCAGAACTTCGGCGAGCGGGGCGGTATCGGCGACCAGATCGGGAGGGGTTTGTGCGGCGCTACCGCGAACGGCCAGCAGCTTGACATAGCCCGCCCCGGCGCCCTGCGCTGCCAGGCAAGCCAGCAGGGCCGCGCCCGGCATCTCGCCGCCGACCACACCGAGCAGCCCCCGCCGGTATTTATGGGCGTCGGCGGCTGGGGCGGTCAGCTTCGGTTGGCCCAGCAACAGGGCCGCGCCGGCAACCGGCTCGACACCGATCCCGACCAGCCGCAGCCAGCCCATTGTCGCGCTCGCCGGCATCAGGACATGCGCGAACTTCCACGCGCCCAGCGCAATCGTCAGCTCGAACTGCGGCAGGCCCGGGTTCAGCAGCATGCCATTGTCCGACTGCACCCCGCTCGGCAAGTCGATGGCAATCGCGTGGCGGTGGCTGCTGGCAAGGCGGCACAGCAGGGCGGCATGCTCCTGCGACAGCGGACGGGTCAGTCCGCACCCGAACAGGCAGTCAACCAGCACTTCGCCGTGGACAGCAAGGCCGTGCGGATCGTCGTCGGGGCCGAGCACATCGGCCTGATATAGCGCGCGGGCGGTGCGAGCGGCGGCGGTGTTGGGCTCGGCCGCGGCGATCACCGTGACCCGGCCGCCCCGCTCGCGGATCGCCTCGGCAATGACATAGCCGTCGCCGCCGTTGTTGCCGGGCCCGCACAGCACCGTCACCCGGCCATGCGCGGCGATCCGCCAGACGTAATCCGCCGCCCCGCGGCCGGCGCGCTGCATCAGCGCATCGACGCTGGTGCCCGAGGCGATCAGCGCCTCTTCCGCCCCGCGCATTTGCGCAACGGTGAGGATCTGGTCAGGGGGCGGATTCAACAATTCTCAACTCCGGTGGCAGGCGATAAATGTCGTCACCCACATATACCTCAAAATATGGACCATCCGGAGCAAACATCGCCTGTTCGGCCCCATCGGCAACAGCAATACCAGGCGGTTCCGTTAAAATCACGAACCTGCGAAACCCGCCGTCGGGATGCCGGACGACAAGAATCTTTTTGCCATCCTCGCTGCTCCGCCCAACACCGCACTCGCTGGAAAAACTGTCCGATCCGCCCAGCGCGCATGCGATGCGCTCTTCGTGCGCCGCTGGTGCATCCGGACCGGCTGTATCCTGGGAACAGGCCGCGAGCAGGAGCGGCAGGCAAGCGAAGTGCGTATGCTTCGACAAGCTCAGCAAGAGCGGGGTTTGGGAAAGAGGCAAATACAACGTCCGCTCATCCTGAGCCTGTCGAAGGATACGCGCGACGGCTGCCTCCCACCGGATCAGATATCCGCAAAGACATGGGTTTCAGCCTTGGCTCCGGGGTGGGTCACCGCGCCCTGCCAGGCCGGGCCGACATTGCGGGCATAACGCCACAGCGCGCCTGAATTATGGTCATGCCCGCGCGGCTGCCATTCCTTGCGGCGCGCGGCCAGTTCGGCGTCCGGCACTTCGAGATCGATCGTCCCGGCTTCGGCGTCGATGGCGATGATGTCGCCGTCCCTGAGCAGCGCGATAGGCCCGCCGTCCGCCGCTTCCGGGCCGACATGGCCGATGCAGAAGCCGCGGGTAGCGCCGGAAAAGCGCCCATCGGTGATCAGCGCGACCTTCTCGCCCATGCCCTGGCCGTAGAGCGCGGCGGTGGTCGCCAGCATCTCGCGCATGCCCGGGCCGCCCTTTGGCCCCTCGTTGCGAATGACGATAACGCTGCCCTCGATGATCTTGCGACCCTCGACCGCGGCGAAGGCGTCTTCCTCGCATTCGAACACCTGGGCCGGACCGCGAAACTGGAGCCGGTGCATGCCGGCGACCTTGACGATCGCGCCATCGGGCGCCAGCCTGCCGCGCAGCCCGACAACGCCGCCGGTGGGCGTGATCGGCGTCTTGACGTCGTAAATTACCTTCTGGTCCGGGTTCCAGACGACCTCGTCGATATTCTCGCCCAGCGTCTTGCCAGTCACAGTCATCGGATTGGGGTCGAGGTAGCCGCCGTCGAGCAGCGTCTTCATCACCATATAGACGCCGCCGGCATCATGCATGTCCTTGGCGACATATTGCCCGCCCGGCTTGAGATCGGCGATGTAAGGCGTTGATTTGAAGATGGCGGCAACGTCGAACAGGTCGAACTCGATGCCGCATTCGCTGGCCATGGCCGGCAGATGCAGCGCGGCATTGGTCGAACCGCCGGTCGCCGCGACGACGCGGGCGGCGTTCTCGAAAGCGGCGCGGGTGCAGATGTCGCGCGGGCGGAGGTTGCGGGCCAGCAGTTCCATGATCTGCTTGCCCGCCGAGACTGCAATCTCCTCACGTGATTTGTAAGGCGCCGGGACCATATTGCTGTTTGGCAAGGACAAGCCGATCGCCTCGCCGACACAGGCCATGGTGTTGGCGGTGAACTGGCCGCCGCAGGCGCCGTGGCCCGGACAGGCGGCCTTTTCGATCGCAGTCAGCTCGGACAGCGGACAGGCGCCGGCGGAATAGCGCCCGACCACCTCGAATACATCCTGCACCGTCAGGTCGCGGCCTTCGTAGCGGCCCGGCAGGATCGAGCCGCCATAGACGAAGATCGACGGCACATTGAGCCGCAGCATCGCCATCATCATGCCGGGCAGGCTCTTGTCGCAGCCGGCGAAGCCGACAAGCGCATCATAACAATGGCCGCGCATCGAAAGCTCGATCGAATCGGCGATCACCTCGCGGCTGACCAGCGAGCTTTTCATCCCCTGATGGCCCATGGCGATGCCGTCGGTGACGGTGATCGTGTTGAACCGCCGCGGTGTGCCGCCGCCCGCGATCACCCCGTCGCGGCAGATATTCGCCTGGAAATCGAGCGTGGTGTTGCACGGCGCGCTGTCGTTGCCGGCAGAAACCACCCCGACAAAGGGCCGGGCGATCTCCTCCTCGGTCATGCCCATCGCGTAATAATAGCTGCGCTGCGGCGCGCGCTCGGGGCCGACCGAGACATGACGGCTGGGCAGGCGCGATTTGTCGAAAATGTGCGGCACGGGAGGTACTCCTTTGTCCCCATGTGCTTTCGCGAGGTTGGGGGAGCGGGTCAAGCCTTCGACGAGTTCAGACTGCGCTTAACCTCACCCCGCCCCCAACGCCACCGCATTGCAAATCCGCGCCAACCGTTCCGCCCAGATCGCCTGCCCCGCCGCGTCGGCTATCCCGTCCTGCCGGATTTCCACGCCGAGATAGGGCCGCCCCTCACCTTCCGCGTGGCGGTTCATGGTCGCGTTGAGCAGCCTGCCCGAATAGGGCTGCTGGTCACCCACTATCAGCCCTTCCGCCTCCAGCAGCGGGATGGCGAGGCGGGCGGCGCGGTCGTCGGCGTTGTACAGCACCCCCACCTGCCACGGCCGCTGTTCGTCCGGATGGCTGGCGAGACAGGGGGTGAAGCTGTGCAGCGAGAGGATCAGCGCCGGGGGCGTGTCATCGAGCAGCGCGGCCAGGGCGGCGTGATAGGGGCGGTAGAAGCGGTCCAGCCGGGCTTCGTGCTGCTCGTGGCTCAGGCCGTTGCCGGGGATGGCATGACCGTCGCTGGCGATGGGGATCACCGCGGGGACATGCTCCTTGCGATTGAAGTCGCAGACCAGGCGGCTGACATTGCCGAGGAAGGCGGCGGTGCCGGGGCGCATCGCCATCCGTTCGGCGATGCCCATGACACCGATGTCCTGGGCGATGTGGAGGTCCAGCAGCGCCGGGTCGATGCCGAGGTCGATATCGCCGGGCACGCGGTTGGAAGCATGGTCGGCGACGATCAGGATGCCGCCGAAGCGCGGGGTGCCGAGGATGCGGTAGGCTTCGGTCAGCCCGTTTTGGCTCACCGGAGCGAACCTGTCATCGTCCACCATTCGGGATGGATAGAATGTATAGATTCCAACGCTCTGTCCCTGACGTCATGACGCTCGTATAGCCCGAAGCAGGTCGCGCCCGAGCCTGACATCCGCGCCAGCAATGGCCGGGTTTGCCGCAGCGCCGCCAGCACCCCGGCAATGGGCGGGCACAGGGCGATGGCGGGCGCCTCAAGGTCATTGCGGGCCGCCGAGGCGATTTCGCGCGCGCTGCCGGTCGGCAAGGCTCCGCGATCTAGCCCGTCCCAGCCGCCGAACACCGGGCCGGTGGCCAGCGGCAACCTCGGATTGACCAGCAGGACGGGCATTCCGGCGAGGTCGTTGTCCAGTGAAATCAGTTCCGTACCGATGCCATAGCCAAGACAGGCTTCACTGCGCACGCAGGCGGGCACGTCTGCTCCCAAAGCAGATGCGCGCTCCGGCCAGTCGTCCGGCAAGCCATGACTGCGCTCGACCAGGCGGAACACCGCCCCGGCGTCAGCCGAGCCTCCCCCCAGCCCGGCGGCGACGGGCAGGTTCTTTTCGAGCAGGATCGACCAGCCGGGGCCGTGCGGTAGGCTTTGCAGCGCCTTGGCAACAATATTTCCAAACGGATCATCGAGTTGGGCAGAGAACTCACCAACAAGTCTAAGCTGGTCTCGAGCGTTGGGCGTGACGGACAGTTCGTCTCCGCAATCGACGAAGGCGAATAGCGTTTCAAGTTGGTGATAGCCGTCATCGCGCCGGTTTCTCACGTGGAGGGCGAGGTTGATCTTGGCGTAGGCGGGTTCTTGCACCTAAATCCGCCCCGAGCTTGCTCGGGGAGGTGGCAGTCCGCAGGACTGACGGAGGGGGATCGACTTGTCCGCTAGCTTAGCCATTGCGTCAGGTAGCCACCCCTCCACCACCGCTTCGCGGCGGTCCCCCTCCCCGAGCAAGCTCGGGGAGGATTTCCAAAGTCACATATTCGGATAATTCGGCCCGCCGCCGCCCTCGGGCGCTACCCAGGTGATGTTCTGCGTCGGGTCCTTGATGTCGCAGGTCTTGCAGTGCACGCAGTTCTGCGCGTTGATCTGCAACTGCTGTGCTCCCTCATCGCCAACGAATTCATAGACCCCGGCGGGGCAATAGCGCGCTTCGGGCCCGGCATAGACCGGCAGATTGATCCGGGTGGCGACGCTGGGATCGGTCAGCACCAGATGGCAGGGCTGGTCTTCCGCGTGGTTGGTGAAGGAGAACGCCACCGAGGTCAGGCGGTCAAAACTGATGACGCCGTCCGGCTTGGGGTAGGTGATCGGCCGGAAGAGATCGGCCCGCTGGGTGGCGGAGGCATCGGTGTGGTGCGTCATGGTGAACGGCAGACCGATTTTTAGCGTGCGCATCCACATGTCGGCGCCCGCCAGCAGCGTGCCGAGATCGGCGCCGAACTTGGCGACCAGCGGCTGCGCATTCTTCACCACCTGCAGTTCCTGCGCGATCCAGCTGGCGCGCACGGCTGTGTCATAATCCGCCAGCTCATCCGCGCCGCGCCCAGCAGCGATGGCGGCGGCGGCGGCTTCGGCGGCGAGCATGCCGCTCTTCATTGCGGTATGGCTGCCCTTGATCCGTGGCACGTTGACGAAGCCCGCCGAACAGCCCGCCAGCGCGCCGCCGGGAAAGGCAAGGCGGGGCACCGATTGCCAGCCGCCCTCGTTGATCGCCCGCGCGCCATAGGCGACGCGGCGTCCGCCTTCGAGAATTTCGCGGATGGCGGGATGCTGTTTCCACCTCTGAAATTCCTCGAAGGGATGGACGTAAGGGTTTGCGTAATCGAG
>JAYVWX010000140.1:0-2194 GCA_043785715.1 Novosphingobium sp.
GGCAGTTGCAGCGCTGACCGGTCAAACACCGCAGCCAGCATGGTTTGCAGCAGATCGATCAGCGGCGAAAAGCTTTCGCGCAGTTTTTCGTGATCATAGGGCGGCAGTTCCGGCGCGCGCCGGTCAGGCCGGATCAGCGTGGCGATCTCCGCCGCCAGGCTCGCCAGCGCCTCATAGAGCCGCTCGGGATGCACCACCGGCAGGCTTTCCAGATGGCGCAATACGGCGATCCAACGGTTGAGCGCCTGAAGCAACAGGAACGAAGCAAAGGTCTCGGCCCCGCCATCGGTCGATTCGACCGCGCGCTGGGCAAGTTCATTGGCGCGCTGCTCGCATCGCCCGAGAATATCAGTCAACCCATGCTTGAGCGGCAACGAGGCACGAATATCCTGCGCCGGGGGAATGTAGCGATCATCGAAATGGATGCGCTTGCCTTGCATCTCGCGCACATGCGCCAGCCCGCAGAGCACCCGGCCATAGGTTTGATCGCGCGTTACGCCATAGGCGAGGTTGGGGCGCGCCAGATCAATCGGTTCGCGGTCCCGCTCGCCCGAAAAGCAATCAGCAACTTCCGCTTCGGAAACGGCAAAGCGAATTTCCGGCCCGGCATCACCCGCTTCGGCGAATTCCTGCGCGCCCGGCTGGGCCGCAGGCAGCGTCAGGTAAATCGTTGCATCGCGGGTATCTTCGGGCAGATCGAGTGGCGGCGGCGGCGGCTGGTCTTCAGGGATGGCGAAAGGCGTGCCATCAGACATCACCCCAACCGCGCGGACAATGGCGAATTTGCCGAGGGTAGCGAGTTGCTCGTCAATTACGATTTCGCTCAACCCCCAAGGATAGGGTCGCAACATCGAGGCCCGTGCGCGCAGGCGGAAGTCCAGGCTTCGGTCAGCCTGCTGGAAGTGTTGCGGACGCAGGAACTGCCCCTCCCGCCATGCCACCCGATTGCCTGCAGTCATGAACTTCCCCCAAAGGAACGACCAACAGCAGGTTAAAGCACAGCTTCTCGTCTGGCAAAAGCAGCGTTATGAGTAATTCCGGTGTTGGCAGCAGATGGGCGGGCGGGGGCAGAGATGGATGAGACTGATTTCGATCCGCGCTCGTGGCGCAACAAGCCGGTGGAAAAGGCAGATTCGCCAGCAAAACCAGTGCCTGGAGCCAAGGCTGAAACCCCGGCGGAAACGCAATCGAGCCTGCCCGAGGCGTGGCAGGGAATCGGCACAAGTTTTGTTCCCGGAGCGGCGATTGCGGCAAAATTGCCGTCGCCCGGCAATCCTTACCTGCCGTGGGCGGGATCACTCGCAGTTCTGGTCGCTGCATTCAGCGCCGCGTGGGTAACGCGTTTGCCCCCAGCAATCGCGGCGAGCGCCGCCGCGCAGTCACCGGCCAGGGTCGAAGTGCCGGGAGCCAAGGAAACTACGCTTCGGCTTGCCGGTACTGGCGATATCGTTCAAGCGCTGGTTACGCTTGGCGTGCCGGCCAATGACGCTGCTGCTGCCGCCGCCGAAGCGGCCAGCGCGGTCACGAAAAAGCCCGGCGAAATTCGTCTCGCGGCGCAATTGATGCCGGCGGGAAAGGCTTACCGGCTCGACCGTTTGCAGGTTTCCTATGCCGATGGCGCCGGCGCCGTGGTTTCGCGCGATGCAGCGGGTGCATATTCTGCATCGACGGTGGCAGCGGATCTTTCCAGCACGATCAAATTCACCGCCGGAGAGATCGATGCCGAGAGCTTCTATTCGTCAGCAGTTTCGGCGGGCGTGCCCGACACTCTCGTCCCCGAATTCATCAACGCCTTCGCCTTTGATTTCAACCTCGCCTCTGAAGTTTCACCCGGCGATACTTTCGAGGTCGCCTATTCCCAGTCAGTCAATGCCAGTGGCGATGCCATAGGTCAGCCAGAACTGCTCTACGCCAAACTGACGACCGCGCAAAAAAGCCTTGCGCTTTATCGTTTCAAACAGAGCGACGGCAAGTTCGGCTGGTTCGATGGCAATGGCGCGACGACCAGGCGCGGGTTCATGCGCACACCGGTCGATGGCGCGCGGATTACGTCCAAATTTGGCATGCGTTTTCATCCCACTTTGCATTACAACCGCCTCCACGCAGGGGTCGATTTTGGGGTTCCAGTGGGAACACCGGTTTACGCTTCGGCTGCCGGTGTGGTTATCGGAGCGCGCCCAACCGGCTGTGGCGG
>JAYVWX010000141.1:0-2097 GCA_043785715.1 Novosphingobium sp.
AATTCCAGATGAGCATCAACCTTTCGGGCCAGATGGTCGACAAGCCATCGCTGGTCAGCAATTTCAGCGAGGTTGTCCGGCGGCGCGGGATCGATCCGCGTCGGCTCACGGTCGAAGTGACCGAAACCTCGGGTGTGCACAACCGACCCGCGGCCCGGCACAACCTGTCGCAATTGCGCGCGATGGGATTCCGGCTTTCGATCGACGACTTTGGGACGGGTGAAGCCAGCTTGTCCTACCTGGCGGAACTGCCCAGCGATGAGCTCAAGCTCGACCGGCGCTTTGTTTCAGCGATCACCACATGCGAGCGGAACCGCGCGATCGTCGCCAGCACGATCGGCCTTGCGCACGCGCTCGGGCAGGTCGTGGTGGCGGAGGGAATCGAGGATTCCGAAACCTTCCACATGCTGCGCTCGATGGATTGCGACCATGCCCAGGGCTATTGGATCGGCCGGCCGGTCCCCCTGGCAGAACTGGTTTCGCGCTGCTCGGAAACGGGGCGGTCCATTTCGGCTGCATTTTGAGGTTGTTAACCCATTAATCCAATGGTAATCACGAGTCTCCCAAGTCGATGGAGGCTCAAATGGGCGATTCTGGTGGTTTTTGGAACTGGGCGTTCAAGTAAACCAGCAACCCGATCCGTTGGCCTGACCGTAAGGCAGGAAAACGGGGGGTCGCCGGGGGGCAAGTCATTTGCGCTTCCGGTGGGTTGCCGGATTACCGATTGCCAAGTTTAGCGTCCCGCGCGGTGTAAGCCGTGCGGGATTTGCTGTTTTGATGGGGCTTGCTGTTTTGAGCCAGGCGTTTCCACTTGCGCTACTGCATGGTTTCTAACGACAATCGCGATTGTCGGCGTGCTTGCGGGCTGCTTTGAGATTGGACCGAGTCCACTGGGGGAGCAACGGACACATGTCCGGCCGCGGCCATTTCAATCGCACTTTCAGGTCTGCGAAGATCGCTCAGGTGCGGTTTGGAATCGATGCGATCACTGGCACATAGCGACGCTCTCCGGTCAGGGAATCCACCCACACTTCCATCGCGACACCACTTTCCGAATCGATGAAGCGCTCTGTCGTCGCGGTCCAGCGATCGCCAGCGTCATTGTCGGCCGACGCGCGGTTTCGGTAGCGTCGTTCGAGCAGAATCGAGCCGATGATGGCCAAGCCCGCAACCATCAGCGCGAAGCCTTGGCCACCAACAGCGCTGAGGACCAACCCCGCCACGAACAATGTTCCGCCAACCGCCCATCCCGCCCCGCGCGCGCCGTTGGACATCATCCCGCAACCGGCAGCGGGATGATTTTGACCGCGGTGCCATAGGCCACGACTTCGTTCATCGTCTGGCCGATCGATCCCGAATCGAACCGCATCATGACGACCGCATCGGCGCCCATCAGCCGCGCGTTGATCGACAGGCGATCGATGGCATGGCGGCGGGTGTCCTCGATCAGCGCGGTGTATTCCTTGATTTCGCCGCCCACGAGGCTGCGTAGCCCGGCCACGAGGTTGCCTGCGAGCCCGCGGCTGCGCACGACCACACCGAACACCTGACCCAGGCTTTCGGTGACGCGATAGCCGGCGATGGCTTCTGTAGTGGTGACGATCATGCGGCAATCCTTTCTTCAGGTCTCGCCGTGTCCCAGCGCGAGGTAAGCGACGCTTTGCATTTCCATCAGCCGGCTTTCGGTGCGCTCGAATTCGAAGCGGCCCCCCGAAGTCTCGTTGGCTCCCACGGCGTAAAGCGCGGAAGGCGGCGCATCAGCGCTGGCGATCAGCTTGACCTTGTGTTCGTAAAGCGCGTCGATCAGCGTCACGAAGCGCGCTGCCTCGTTGCGCAAGTCGCGGCTCATCTGGGGCACGCCGACCAGGATCACGGTGTGATAATTGCGCGCGATCGCCAGGTAATCGCTCGCGCCGCGTGCTTCGGCGCAGAGTCGCTTGAAGCTGAACACCGCGACGCCCTTGAGGCTCTTGGGTACATGGATCGTGCGCCCGACCCCGACATCGAGATCAGCCGTGGGCACGTGCGCGCTGTCTTCGGGCGGGTAATCGGTCAGCCGGAAGAACGCCTCGCGCACCGCCGCAGTGGCTTCGGGCC
>JAYVWX010000142.1:0-3283 GCA_043785715.1 Novosphingobium sp.
ACCAACCGGCAGGGGCGCTTCACCGATCGTTCGCTGGAAAATCAGGAATATCGCGCTTCCGGGCTGGAATCTGCTGATCGCAGCAATTTCATATTGGAATACGATCTACCTCGACCGGACTGTCCAGCACCTGGACACGATCAGCGCAGATTATGACGCAGCGCTCCTGGCGCACCTCTCGCCAATGGGGTGGGCGCACATCAGCCTGACTGGTGATTACCTCTGGGATCAGGCAAGGCGGTTGCCTGCCGGTGAATTCCGCCCACTCAACGATCCAATGGCGCGATTGAAGCTCGTGGCATAGACGATGTTCCACTTATGTCCGTAAAATCGTTGTCTGGCGAACAAACCTTGAGGTGACGCCAGGTTGGGAAGGTCGGTAGCAGTTTCCCGCCATAGCCGAATTCGGCAAGCACGATCTTGCCGGCCTCTACAGTGAGCGGACAACTTCCATAGCCATCGTAGTCGGATACCGGATCACGCCCCGCCAGCGCGGCCAGCGCGTTAACCACGACTATTGGCCTCGGAAGCTCCGCCATCGACCTCGCCATGAGCTCGGCATCTGCGCTGGTCAGCGCGCCCACCACGGCCGGCACATAGCTTAAATCAAGCCCCGCAGCCTCCGCTGCCACGCCGATTTCGGTAGCGGTCGGCTGGTCCTGTTCTTCACCATCGGGCCGGTTGCAGATAATCGAGCGGAAGCCGGCATCGGCGATTTTCACCACGTCCGCTGGGTTTACCTGCGGCGAGACGCTCACCTCCTGGTTGAGCTTTCTGATTTCCATTCGCCATTCCTTCCGTCTGCTGGGCAGGTTCAGCGCGCCGACACGCGTTGCAGGACCATGCCGGCGAGCATGGCGACCACGAACACGCCTGCGCCCGCAGGTGCGATCGCGAGCCCGACGATAGCCGGACCCGGGCAAAGGCCGACGATGCCCCAGCCGATGCCGAAGAGGATTGCTCCCAACGCGAGCCGCGCATCGATCGTGATCGTCGCCGGCAAGTTGAAGTGCGCGTCGGCAAAAGGCTTGTCGAGGCGCCGCTGCGCCACCCAGGCGATAGCCATGGGGAGGATCGCGCCGGCCATGACGAAAGCGAGCGTCGGATCCCACCGTCCCAGAAGATCGAGGAAGCCTTGGACGCGCTGCGGATCGGCCATGCCCGACCAGGCGAGCCCGGCGCCAAACAATGTGCCCGCAATCAGCGCGACGAGAATGCGGTTCACAGCACTCCTCCGAGACGCATGACCGCGACTGTCGCGAAGCCGCTTGCCATGAACAGCGCGGTTGCGACGCTCGAGCGGGGCGACAGGCGGGAGAGGCCGCAAACGCCGTGGCCGCTGGTGCAACCAGAACCGAGGCGTGTTCCGAAGCCCACCAGCAGGCCTGCAACGATCAGTGTCATGGTCGAGGCCGGATAATGGACGATCACCCCGCCCGTCAGGCGGTCGACCAGCCAGCCCCCGAGCGGCAGGCCCAGCACGAAGGCGACTGCCACGGAGCGCGGTGGGCCGCTGTCGGCGATGCCCGTGGCGCGCGCCGCAAGGCCGCTGACGCCGGCGATCCTGCCCAACCCCAGCAACATGATGGCGGCGGCGATGCCGATCAGCAGGCCGCCAGAAAACCCTTCCAGGGGCCGGGCAAAGAGCAGGATCTCCGTCATACAGCATTCACCGGAATCTTGAGATAGCTGACGCCGTTGTTCTCGGGCGGCGGCAAATGGCCAGCTCGCATGTTGACCTGTACCGAGGGCAGGATCAGGCGCGGCATTGCGAGGGTCTTGTCGCGCGCCTCGCGCATGGCGACGAATTCGTGCTCGGAAACTGCGTCGTGCGCGTGAACGTTGTGCTTTCGCTGCTCCTCGACCGTGGTTTCCCAGCGATACTCGCGGCGACCTTCTGGAAGATAGTCGTGGCACATAAAGAGGCGCGTTTTTGCTGGAAGCTCAAGAATGCGCCGCAGGGAACGAAACAGGCTGCGCGCATCTCCTCCCGGAAAATCGGCACGCGCCGTGCCATAGTCAGGCATGAACATGGTGTCGCCGACGAAGACAGCGTCGCCGATTACATAGGCTATGCAGGCCGGCGTGTGGCCTGGCGCATGGAGCACGATGACGTCGAGATTGCCGACCGTGAACTGCTCGCCATCGGTGAAGAGCTTGTCGAAGTCAGATCCATCCGGCTTGAATCCATCCTCGACATTGAACAGCTTGGAAAAGGTTTCCTGCACTGTGACGATATGCTCGCCGATAGCGATCTTCGCCGCGAGCTTCTGCTGCAGGTACGGCGCAGCGGTCAGGTGGTCTGCGTGCGCATGCGTCTCAAGCAGCCAATGGATATCTAGTCCCTTTTCCTCGGCGTAAGCGAGCAGTCTGTCCGCCGAAGCCGTCGACGTGCGGCCGGAAGCGGGGTCGTAATCTAGCACGCTGTCGATAATGGCAGTCTGCCGTGTTTGTGGGTCATGTACGACGTAGGAAACAGTAAAAGTGGCCTCGTCGAAGAACGCTTCGATGACCGGCACACCGGTTTGTGCGGCTACTATCTGCGAGCCGGCCCGGGCAAGTGCGATGTCGGACACAAGGCCTCCTTATTGGAAGCCGCATGGTCCGCCTGCGACCTGCGGCTTCAAGGAAGGGTCGTAAGACCCGTTTGCAATCGAATAGGACGGTGGCAGGCGGAGCCAAATAGGTATTGTTCCGAGGCATCGACCGATTTGCGGCCTCACGCGGCCGGCGCGATCGGGCTTCAGGTCTTGGGGGCCGCTGGGAATCTTTCGCGCCCGGCGCCGCGCTATCCGGCAACGGTGGCAGATCGTTCGGCAGCGGCGGAAGGTCTGACAGATCGACACCGTCGATCGGTCCCGGATAAAATTTCTCCCGGGGGGCCAGCCCATTCTTGTCGTCGATATCCAGCCGGCCGAGCGTTTCGAGCGTGGAGGTCTTGTTGCCTGGGTTCATATCGAGCTGGCGCTTGAGCTTTCCCCTGTCATCGACGATCATGGTGAGTTCGTCGCGCACGCGGGTGACACCGACATTGAACAGACGCTGGTTCGAGAGGTTGCGCTCATGGGACGACATGACGGTTATCGCCTTGTCGGTGGTGATCCCCTGCGCCATGTGCATGTTGAGGCTGTAGGCAAGGTCGAGCCGAGAGAGCATCGGATCACCGAGGGCGAGCGTGAGGCGCTCCTTGCCTGCCGTCTCGACCTTTACCCCGTCGGCATCGATGCCGATGACGCGCGCGAGCGCCGCATTGAGCAATCCGCGCTCCTTGTCGTTGGCGGTC
>JAYVWX010000143.1:0-2976 GCA_043785715.1 Novosphingobium sp.
CACGTTGATCGGTGCGAAGCTGTTGCGCGAAGGCTGACGGGACGCGCCGAAGTGCTGGCGGTCGAAGTTGCAACCACCTCGGTAGATTATGCGTGGGAGCCAAGCGGCGATATCGCCGGTGCGCGCAAGATCACTTTGTTCCCCGGACAGTCGTTCGATTCGATTCCGCCGCTGCGACGTTTTCGCGCCATGTTTGCTGCGCTGCGACGGTGCGACATGGTGGCGATCGGCATAAGTTATGGCGAGCGTGACGCCGTTCTGCTCAGTTGGGCCTTGCGCCTGCTGGGCAAGCGGGTCGTTGTTTTCAGCGAATCAAAATTCGACGACCGTCGGCGCTCGGTGGGGTTCGAGCTCTGCAAGAGCATGCTTCTGGCTGCCTACAGCGCCGCGATCGTGGGCGGAAAGCGGCACATCGACTATTTCCGGTTCCTGCGCTTTTGCCGGCGCCCGGTGCTGCCGGGATATGATGGCGTCGGGGTCGAGCGCGTCCGGGCGCAGGCTGGCGGAATTCTCGCGCCGCACGGTACGGAATATGAAAACAGGCCGTTTGTTTATGTCGGGCGGTTTGTGGGCAAGAAGAACCTTATCCGCCTGGTCGAAGGTTATGCCCGCTATGTTGCGTCAACGGGCCCGGCCCCGCGCCGGTTGATCCTGGTCGGATCGGGCGCCGAGGAAGACCGGATGCGGCGCCGCATCGATGAACTCGGGGTCGCGCACCTCATCGATTTTCCCGGATTTCTGAGTGCCGAGGCGGTGTCCCGGACGCTTGCTGGCGCGCTCGCGTTGATGCTAGTGAGCCGCGAAGAACAGTGGGGCCTGGTCGTCAACGAAGCCCTCGCGTTGGGCTTGCCGGTGATTGTTTCGAACGAAGTCGGTGCCCGTGATGCGCTGGTCCGGAATCTCGTCAACGGCTTTGTGGTCGAGTCGAATAGTCCCGACAGCATTGGCCGCGCCATGCTGCAGCTGGCCGGCGATCGCGCTGGCTGGGCGGCGATGGTGGCCGCATCCCACGACCGCGCCTGGATGGGCGATACGGAACGACTTGCAGACGCGGTCGAGCTGCTGCTTTATCCCGGCGCGGAAGCAGCTGCCGAACGCATGAAACTGTTCCTCGCCGAAATGGAGCTTGAAGCCTGATGCCGACGCAACGCCCGCCCCGCTACGCCATGCAGAAGCGGATTCTGGTTACGGGCGGGGCCGGCTTCATCGGCTCGCACCTGTGTGCCCGGCTGATCGAACAGGGGCATTCCGTGCTGTGCGTCGATAATTTCTTCACCGGCACCCGCGCCAACGTCGCGCAACTGCTCGACAATCCGAATTTCGAGCTGATGCGGCACGACATCACGTTCCCGCTCTATGTCGAGGTGGACGAGATCTACAATCTTGCCTGCCCCGCATCGCCGGTTCACTACCAGTTCGATCCAGTGCAGACGACCAAGACCAGCGTCATCGGCGCGGTCAACATGCTGGGCCTGGCCAAGCGCCTGCGCGTGCCGATCCTGCAAGCCTCGACCAGCGAAGTGTACGGCGACCCGGCCGTGCACCCGCAGTTCGAAGACTATTGGGGCAACGTCAATCCGATCGGGCCGCGCAGCTGTTATGATGAAGGCAAGCGCTGTGCCGAAACGCTCTTTTTCGACTATCACCGCCAGCACAGCCTTGCGATCAAGGTGATCCGGATCTTCAACACCTATGGCCCGCACATGCATCCAAAGGACGGGCGCGTGGTGTCGAACTTCATCGTCCAGGCGCTGCGCGGCGAGGATATCACCATCTACGGTGATGGCACGCAGACCCGCTCGTTCTGTTATGTCGATGATCTGGTCGCCGGCATGATGGCAATGATGGCGACCCCGGATTCGGTGACGGGCCCGGTGAACCTTGGCAATCCGGGCGAGTTCACGATGCTCGAACTGGCGCAGCTGGTCCTCGAACTGACCGGCAGCACGGCCCAGTTGCAGTTCCGTCCCCTGCCCCAGGACGATCCCAAGCAGCGCCGCCCCGACACGACCCGGGCCAATGAACTGCTGAATTGGAACGCCCGCATTCCGCTGCGCGACGGACTGGCCCAGACGATCGATTATTTTCGTCACCTGGTCGGTAAACCCTGATGGCCAGAACGGCCCCTTCCTGCTGTCTGCGGGCAATTCCCGGGACAGCGCGATGAGCCACGCCATCAAGGCCAACGTCCGCGGCGGCTTCTTTTGGACTGACGTGATGCGCTTCTGCGCAGCCTTTGCTGTGGTGGCTGAACACGTGCGCGACCTGTTGTTCCTGACCAGTTCGGAAGCCGGACCGATTTCGGCGCCGTGGAAAGGATTCTACTTCCTCACCGGCTTCGGCCACGAGGCCGTCATGGTATTCTTTGTCCTTTCCGGCTTCTGGATCACATCGGCGGTCGACCGGAAGATCGACGAGCCACGGTTCTGGCGCGGCTATCTGATCGACCGACTGTCGCGATTGCTCATGGTAGTCGTTCCGGCGCTGGCTTTCGGCGGTCTACTGGATTTTGCCAATGTGTCTCTGCATTCGCTTTATGCCAGCGGACATTCGGGCGCGCTGACGTTGCGTGTGCCAATAGCAGATCGGCTGGGGCCAGACGTTTTGCTCGGAAACCTTCTCTTTCTCCAAACTATTGCGGTTCCGACTTTCGGCTCCAACGGCCCGCTTTGGAGCTTGGCATCAGAGTTCTGGTACTATCTGTGGTTTCCGGCGCTTCTGCTTCTGTTCACCCGTCGGCGGCCAAGCTTTGCTTTGGTTACCTTGCTTATCGCGACATTCTCGCCCGCACTGATCAGCGGATTTGCGGTTTGGCTGATGGGCAGTGCACTATATTACCTTGACCGGACCCGCATCGCCCGGGGAAGCGCGCCGTGGAGCCGAGGCAAGATCCTTGTAGCGGGAGCGGCGGCTGCGGCTTTGCTGGCCCTTACCCTTGCCGCCTCGCGCCTCAATCTGATTGCGTATGCCGACGAC
>JAYVWX010000144.1:0-2430 GCA_043785715.1 Novosphingobium sp.
CGCAGTGATGCCGTGCCAGTTCATGCAGTTCTACGGCTCGACCGAAGCCGGCGGCGCCACCTCGATCCTGCGGCCGGAGGAACATAACCTCGACAACGAGGCCAAGCTGCAAAGCTGCGGCCGGCCGCTGCCCTTGATCGAATTTCGCATCGTCGATGGTGCCGGCAACGAAATACCCGAGGGCCAGCCCGGCGAGCTGCTGATCCGCCAGCCGAGCATCACCAAGGGCTACTGGCGCCAGCCCGAAGCGACCGTCGCAGCAATGGAGCACGGCTGGTATCGCACTGGTGACATCGCCCGCCGCGACGAGGAAGGGCTGTACTACATCGTCGACCGGGCCAAGGACATGATCGTCTCGGGCGGGGAGAACATCTATTCCGCCGAGGTCGAGAACGTGCTGTCCACCCATCCCTTCGTGGCGGTGGTGGCAGTGATCGGCGTGCCCGACGCGCGCTGGGGCGAGGCGGTGAAAGCGTGCGTGATCCGCAAGGACGGCGCGCAAATTGACGAGGCCGAACTGATTGCGTTCGCCCGCGAACGGCTGGCCGGATACAAGGTGCCGAAAAGCGTGACGTTCATGGACAGCTTCCCGCTCGTGCCAAGCGGGAAGATTTCCAAGAAGGACCTGCGCGCGCCGTTCTGGGCCGATGCGGGGCGCAATGTCGGCTGACAGCGGATCGCCCGGCCCGACGCTGCCCCCCGGGCAATTCGCCGGACGGGCATTCATCCGTTTCGGCCTTGGACGCTTCCGCACCAACGCGGTCGTGCACGAGGGTCCGGCACGGTTAGAACTGCGCGGGATGGTGGCGCAGCCGCGCACGATCGATGCGGAGCTAGCTGGCCTCGCCCGGGTGACGCAGGTTTCAGATTTTCACTGCGTGACAACCTGGTCGGTGTTCGGGTGCGCATGGCAGGGTGTGCGCTTTGCCGAATTCTGCGCGGCGCTTGCCCGGCCCTTGCCCGAAGCTGGCACCGTCGTGTTCCACGGACTGGACGGGTATCGCTGCGCGATGGCGCTGGACGATCTGCTGGCCGATGACGTGCTGCTGGCCGATACGCTCGACGGCGCGCCGCTGGGGCTGGCGCACGGCGGGCCGCTGCGGCTGATCGCACCGGCGCATTACGGCTACAAGAACGTCAAGCACATCGCCGCCATCGAATTTTGCAAAGACCGGCGCGGCTACCGGTTTCCCCTGCCCTACCCCGGCCTGATGGATCATCCGCGCGGGCGCGTGGCGCTGGAGGAACGGGCGCAGTTCGTGCCGAACTGGCTGCTGCGCCCGATCTACCGCCTGTTTGTGCCGCGCGAGGTCACCGGACGCTGATTCGATTATCCGGCGTAGCGCGGATAATCGACATAACCCTGCTCCTCACCCACATAGGCATAATCGAAGTTCGGCACGGCCAGCGGCTGGGTGGCGCGCATCCGCGCAACCAGATCGGGATTGGAGATATAGGGCCGGCCGAACGAGACCGCATCGGCCTTGCCCGCCGCGATGCAGGCCGCCGCCGTGGGGCCATCGAAGCTGCCGTTCTGGATCAGCACGCCGTGAAACAGCGCCCGGACCCGGTCAATCACCGGGTTTTCAGGTTTTTCCATGAAGCCCGAGGCGATTGGTTCGATCAGGTGGATATAGCCAAGACCCAAGTCCTGCGCGAGCGTGGCGACCGCTTCGGCCAGCGCGGCCGGGTTTTCATCGCCCATGCCCTTGCGTTCACTGGTCGGGCTGATGCGCAGACCGACGCGCCCGGGGGCGATTTTCGCGGTAACTGCAATCAGCACTTCGCGCAGCAGACGGACCCGGTTTTCGGCACTGCCACCGTAACCATCAGTCCGCTGGTTGGTGTTCGACTGGAGGAATTGGTCGATGATGTACCCGTTCGCCGCGTGGATTTCCGCCCCGTCGAACCCGGCTGCGAGCGCGTTGGCGGCAGCCTGGCCATAGGCCCCGACGACCTCATCAATATCCGCCTGGTTCATTTCGCGCGGGACGACATAAGGTTTCATCGGCAGGAACCCGCCGGTGTAATCGGCCGGGGGCGGGGTGAAGGTTTCGCCAATCCCAGCAATCGGCGAAGGCCCGATCGGCTGCTCGCCGCCAAGGTAATCGGGCAGGACGAGCCGGCCCATGTGCCACAACTGCGCAAAGATGCGCCCGCCGGCGGCGTGGACGGCCGCCGTCACCCCGGCCCAGCCCGCGATCATTTCGGCGTTCCAGATCCCCGGCGCCCGGTACCAGCCCATGCCCTTGGCATGGACAGCGGTCGCTTCGGACACGATCAGCCCGCAATCGGCGCGCTGCGCGTAATATTCGCCCATCAACGGCGTTGCCACATTACCGGGTGTAGCCCGGGCGCGGGTCAGCGGGGCCATGATCACGCGGTTGGGCAGAGTCAGGTCACCAAGCTGGAGCGGCTGGTAGAGCGGAT
>JAYVWX010000145.1:0-11696 GCA_043785715.1 Novosphingobium sp.
GAACACGCTGCGCGCCACCGGATGAATGCCGGCATCATCGTCGATGCCGAAATGCTTGAGGTGCGATTTCGGGGAGGTGGGCGCGGACAGGGGGGCCGGTCGCTGGGGCGGGTCGAGGAGGCCTTCGGGGCAAGCCTCAAGCCTGGCGACACCTTCCGCTTCGCTGGCATCGATCTTGAGCTGGAGGCGTTGCGCGATCTCGAACTGATCGTGCGTGCGGCGAAGAGATCGGCGGTCATCCCCAGCTATATGGGCGCCCGCATGGCGCTTACCACTCATCTCGGGGAGCGGGTGCGCGCCATTTTGCAGGACCGTGCCGGCTGGGCGCGCTTTCCCGACGACGTGCGTGAATGGCTGGAAATGCAGGACTGGCGCTCGCATATGCCCGGTCCGGGGCGGCTGCTGGTCGAAAGCTTCCCGCATGGGGGCCTGGAATACAGTGTGTTCTACACTTTCGAGGGGTGGAATGCGAACCAGTCGCTTGGCATGCTGCTCACCCGGCGGATGGAAGACCGCGGGTTGGGGCCTTTGGGTTTTGTCGCCAATGATTATGCGCTTGCGGTGTCTGGGTTGCGGCGGATCGAGGAGCCCCAGGCGCTGCTCTCGCCCGATATTCTCGCGGATGAATTTGTCGATTGGGTGCAGCAGAGCTATCTGCTGCGCCGCGCATTTCGCGAGGTTGCGGTGATATCCGGGCTGGTCGAGCGGCAGCATCCCGGCAAAAAGAAGAGCGGGCGGCAGGTGACCTTCTCGACCGATTTGATCTACGATGTGCTGCGCAAATACGAGCCTGGTCATCTGCTGATCGAGGCGGCCTGGGCCGACGCCCGGGCGCGAATGACCGACGTCGGCCGCGTCGCCGATGTATTGCTGCGTGCGGGCCGTGAGGTTGACCACGTCCGCCTTGATCGGGTCAGCCCGCTGGCGGTGCCGGTGCTGACGATGATCGGGCGCGAGCGGCTACCGGCGGGGGCGGCGGACGACGAACTGCTGGTCGAGGCCGAGACCCTGGCGGCGGCGGCGATGCGGCCCGAGCGTGGGTAATCCGCGCGGCCAACGGAAAAGGGGCGGATCGCTCCGCCCCTCTATCAACTTTGCCACAGTGCTTTTGCCTACTTCTTGGGCGCCTTTTCGAACTCGGAGAACATCTCGTTACCGACGAAGCCGAATTTGGTGACCTTCGAGCCCTTGATGATGTTGAGCACCTTGGCCGAAAGATCGTAGCTGGCATCGGATTCCGGCTGGAACTGTAGTTCCGGCTCAGGTTGCAAGGCCAGCGTGCCCTTGAGGTTCGAGACCAGCTGACCACCGGTAACCGGCGTGCTATTCCACATGATCTGACCGTCGCGGGTCAGCACCACCTTGTTCTTGTCGGGCAGGATCGGGGGCGGCGGCGGATCGTTGGGGTTGGGAACCGGCAGATCGATATCGATCGAATGGGTGGCGATGGGAATGGTAATGATGAACATGATGAGCAGAACGAGCATGACGTCGATCAACGGCGTCGTGTTCATTTCCATCATCGGCGAACCATCGTCCTTACCGCCTGACATTGACATGGGAAATTACTCCTGATTCTTTAACATGTACGCCCGGTTACTGAGCGAGCGGATCGATCGGATTGGAGATGAAGCCGACAGTCGGGTAGCCGGAAATCTGGATGTTGTAGATTGCCCCGGCAATGCAGCGCCACGGCGTGTTGACGTCGCCGCGGATGTGGACCTGGGGTATTTTTTCGGGATCGGCGATCAGCGCTTCCGGACCGCCCGCACGCTTGACGATGGCGTCGAGGCGCTTGTACGCTTGCTCGCGCAGTTCGATCGAATCGACCGGGGTTATGTTGTTGAAATAAATGCGGCACTGACCGTAGCGCGACGGTCCTTCATAGCCCGGATCACCCGCGCTGCGGTTTCCCTGATCGGTGGTGCTGACGGTAAGCAGCAGGTTCTCGACCTTGTCCTTCGATTCGAGCGAAACGATGACCGGCAGCCGCAGTTTCTCGATGGTCTGGAGCGCGATCGGGACCGCGATCAGGAAGATAATCAGCAGCACCAGCATCACGTCAACCAGCGGCGTGGTGTTGATGTCGGACATCGGAGTTTCTTCCGCGCCTACCGAAATCGCCATAAATTCATCCTATCCTGACATTTCTTCCGGAAGAGCGTGACGAACCCGCATGCCGCTGCCCGTCGCCTCAGCCGGTGAGGGGCGGCACGCTTGTGTGCCGCCCATTCCCGATATTACAGCCTCGATTACGGCCGGGTCGGCGCCGCAGCGGGTCGAGCCGGGGCTGCTACGGCCGGCTTGCCGGGAGTTGCGACCATCGCCGGCCTGACGCCGCCCTTCGAGTTGATGTACGCCAGGATGTCGGTCGAGAAGCCGGAAAGCTGCTCGGCGATACGCTTGTTGCGAGACTGCAGGTAATTGTATGCCAGCACCGCCGGCACCGCGACGAGCAGACCGAGTGCGGTCATGATCAAGGCTTCACCGACCGGGCCGGCGACCTTGTCGATCGACGCCGAACCGGCAATGCCGATGGCGATCAGGGCGCGGTAAATGCCGACCACGGTGCCGAACAGGCCGATGAACGGCGAGGTCGCACCGACGGTGGCGAGGAACGGCAGGCCCGATGCCAGGCGAGCGCCGATCTGCGCTTCCGAACGGGCAAGCGAACCATGAAGCCAGTCGTGGGCTTCCATGGCATCGGTCATCTTGCCGTGCTGATCTTCGGCAGCGAGGCCATCTTCAACGACCTGGCGCCAAGCGCTGTCCTTGTCGAGCTTGTTAGCGCCTTCGCGGAGCGAGGGCGCCCGCCAGAAATTCGCCCGCAAATCCCGCCCCTGACGCATGATCTTCGCCTGTTCGACCCACTTGGTGAACAAGATGTAAAACGAGCCAAATGACATGATGCCCAGGATGCTTACCGTCGCATAAGCGATGAAGCCGCCCTGTTCGAGCGCCTCCACGAAACCGAACTTGTTCTGTGGCGCCGCTGCTGCCGCGGCCTGAAGGAGATCAACAATCTGCATGCGTATGGTCCTCTCAAATTATTCGGGTGCTGCCCTAAGCCAAGCCAGGCGAGCCTGGCTCCATCAATACATCAGTCTTTCGGAATTACCCAGCGAACGCGGTTGGAATAGCTGCCAGTCGTCGGGTTGCCATTACCGTCCATGGCCGGAGCAAACCGGGCGCGGCGGCGGATATTGGCGCAGGCCGCTTCATCGAGGTCGGAATGGCCGCTGGAGCTGGTTACGGTGCAATCCGTCACCTTGCCGTCGGGACCCACCGTGACGCGAAAGCCGGTCGTGCCTTCGCGCTCTTCGCGCAGGGCCCGGGAAGGATAGTCGTTGGTCGTAGCCCAACTGCCGGGGTTGCCTTTGGGAACCGCTCCCTTTGGCGTGAACCGCGGCGGCGGCGGCGCGGCCGGTGGCGGGGGGACGAAAATCGGCGGCGGCGGCGCGGGTGGCGGTTCAGCCACAGTGATGATCTGCGGCGGGGCGGGTGCCACGTTGATCCTCACCGGCGGCGCGACAAGCGGCGGCGGCAGATCGACCTTCTTCGGCGGCGGTGGCAGCTCCTTCTTTACTTCTTCCTTTATGTCGACGGTCGACACTCGCTGCATCACCTTCTTGATGCCCTCATAGGCTAGGCCGGTGACCAGCGCATAGACCAGCACAATGTGAATCAGGGCCACGATGATAAGCGCAATAATGCGATTACCGCTCATCTTTTGGTCAGCGTATGCCATTCAGTCTCACCACTCCACATTCACGGCCCCGGGGTTTGGCCCCGAGGAGACCAGAGGCGAGGCGAAGCCGCGACCCTGGGCTATTTATTGTTTTCCACCCTGCCGCACGGTTGGGTCAAACCCGGAGCCCGACAACGGCAAGACGAAGCTTTAGGGCTTTAGCCCTGCATTTTCCGAAGCTTTAGCGTCGAACCCCCCCCTACGCAACGGCTTATCACCAACTGGTAGAGTTAACGCGGGATTCAGAGTGCTACGCTGCAATCGTCGTCTATGCGATCATACCTTGCGTCAGTTCGCGGGCATTAGTCAATCAGGCAGGAGTGGGTGGGTGATTAACCATACAAGATGTATCATTGCCGGGCTGTTGGCAGGTTCGGTAAGTAGCGGATTTTCGGCGGTTCCGGTGCTTGCGGCGCAGTCCGCGGCACCTCCTGCTGCGGTGTCTGCTGCTGCCGTGACAGTACCGCCCAGTTACGCCGATCTGGCCGATCTTGCCGAATCGGCTCCGCTCGTGGCGCGCGCGCAAATTCGCAAGCTGGCTCGGCTCGAGCCGGAACGTTCGAACGGCGTGAAGCCGGGCTGGGGGCGCTTCTATGTCGAGGCGAGAACCGCGGCGCTACTCGCTGGCGATGGCATGCTGAGCGAATCGCTTCGCTACCTTGCCGACATCCCGCTCGACTGGCGGGGCAGGCCGCCAAAGCTGAAGAAAACGCAAGTGCTGCTGTTCGCCCGGGCGGTCCCCGGAAAGCCCGGCGAGCTGCAACTGATCGCGCCCGATGCCCAGCTCCCCTGGGACCAGGCCAGCGAGGACCGGCTGCGCGCCATACTTACCGAACGGCTGAGTCCGGATGCGCCTGCGCGCATCACCGGCGTGCGCGAGGCGATCCATGTCGCCGGATCGCTGGCGGGGGAAGGCGAAACGCAAATGTTTCTGGGCACCGGGGATGGTTCCGCCGCGTCGATCACGGTTACGCGCCGGCCTGACAGCGCGCCGGCCTGGGGGGTATCCTTTTCGGAAGTGCTCGAAGGCGGCACACCCCCGCCGCGTGACACCCTGCGCTGGTACCGCCTTGCCTGCTTCCTGCCGGCGGCGCTGCCGCCTGGCGTCAATCTTTCGGATGGCGCCGAGGCCTTGGCACAGGCCGAGGCCGATTACCGGCTGGTGATCGAGGCTCTGGGGCCTTGCGGGCGCACCCGCCGCTGAGCGAGGCCCAGTGAAGCCGCTGGCCTTTGCCGCGCCGGTCGCCTAGGGCGCGCTGCCCGGGAAAGGGAGCATGATGGCCGAATTGAACCGACCGCCTTTAAGGATCGCGCTTGCCGGGCTCGGCACGGTCGGCGCGGGCGTCATCCGCCTGATCGAGGCCAACGCCGCGCTGATCGCGCGCCGGGCAGGGCGAGCGATCGTCATCACCGCCGTCAGCGCGCGCGACCGCACCAAGGACCGCGGCGTCGATATCGCCCGCTACGCCTGGGAAGACGACATGACGGCAATGGCCGGGCGCGACGATGTCGATGTCGTGGTCGAGCTGGTTGGCGGCTCGGATGGACCGGCGCTGGCGCTGGCGCGCAATTGCATCGCCCGGGGCAAGGCCCTGGTCACCGCCAACAAGGCGATGATCGCGCACCACGGGCTGGAGCTGGCCGAGGCGGCCGAGACGGCGCGCGTCGCGCTGAAGTTCGAGGCGGCGGTGGGGGGCGGCATCCCGGTGATCAAGGGGCTGCGCGAAGGTGCGGCGGCCAATGAGATCAAGCGCGTCTACGGCATCCTCAACGGCACCTGCAATTATATCCTCTCGGCCATGGAAGACAGCGGCCGCGATTTCACCGACGTGCTCGCCGAAGCCCAGGCCAGGGGCTATGCCGAGGCCGATCCCGCCTTCGACATCGAGGGCACCGATGCAGCGCATAAGCTGTCGATCCTTGCCGCGATCGCCTTTGGCGCGCGGATCGATTTCGGCGGGGTCGAGACGGCCGGCATTTCCCGCATTCTCGCCGCCGACATCGCCCAGGCCGATGTGCTGGGCTATGTCATCCGGCTGATCGGCATGGCGGAAACCGAGGGCGCGAACGGTTCAGCCAGGCTGTTCCAGCGGGTGCAGCCGTATCTGGTGCCGTTCGACCACCCGCTCGCCCATGTCGATGGGGCGACCAATGCGGTGGTGGCGGAAGGGGATTTTTCCGGTCGGCTGCTGTTCCAGGGCGCGGGCGCCGGCGATGGGCCGACCGCGAGCGCGGTCGCCGCCGACCTCATCGACATCGCCCGCGGCGAGATCGGGTGCCCGTTCTCGGTGCCGGTCGCCGAGCTTGAGGCGATGGGCCCGGCGGCATCGGGCCGCCGCATCGGCCGCGCCTATATGCGCTTCACCGTAGCCGACCGGCCCGGCGTGCTCGCCGAAATCGCCGCGGCGATGCGCGATGCCGGGGTTTCGATCGAAAGCCTGATCCAGAAGGGCCGGGCCGATGCCGGCGGCGAAGTGCTGCTGGCGATAGTCACCCACGCCGGCCCCGAATCGGCGGTGAGCGATGCTTTGCGCATGCTCGAAGGCTCCGACAGCCTGACCGCGCCGCCGCTGGTGATGCATATCCTGGGGGATTAGCTTGCGGTCTCTGGCCAGCAGTCAAACCGCGTCGAGCACGGCGTCGATGTCCGCCGCGCTGTGGCGCTCCCGGGTGTAGCCCTCGGCATCCCGGTTGACCACCAACCCGCGCCGCACACCGTCCCGTTGGCCGAGTTCCCGCACCCAGCGATCGACGTTGCGGTAGCTGGCGAAGTCGAGAAACTCCGAGCCGCCCTTATAGGCCTCGCCGCTGTGGAAGTAGCGGAACCAGCCGAAGATCGCCATGTCGGCGATGGTATAATCGTTCCCGGCGAAATAACGCGAGGTGGCGAGATGGCGGTCGGCGACGTCGAAGATCCGCTTGGTTTCCATCGAGTAGCGGTCGATGGCGTATTGGATCTTGACCGGCGCCATGGCGAAGAAATGGCCGAAGCCGCCGCCCAGCACCGGCGCGGTCCCCATCTGCCAGTTGAGCCAGGACAGGCATTCGGCCCGGGCTTTTCCGCCGGACGGCAGGAAGGCGCCGAAGTTCTCGGCGAGGTGCTGCAGGATCGCGCCCGATTCGAACACACGGATGGCTTCCGGTCCTGAGCAGTCGAGCAGCGCCGGGATTTTCGAATTGGGATTGATCGCGACAAAGCCCGAGCCAAATTGCTCGCGCTCCAGGATGCTGATCAGCCAGGCATCGTATTCCGCCCCGGCGAATCCCGCCGCCAGCAGTTCCTCGAACAGGATTGTCACCTTCTGCCCATTGGGTGTGCCCAGCGAATAGAGCTGAAACGGATGCTTGCCGCGCGGCAGTTCCCGGTCATGCGTCGCCCCGGCAATTGGCCGGTTGATCCCGGCGAAGGGGCCCCCAGCGTCCTCGGTCCAAGCCCACACTCCTGGCGGTTTATAATCTTCGTTAATCGTCGCCTCCTGCTTTCCAGCACTGCCTGCTGCAACCGGTGCGCGTTGCGAGGATCGTGGCTTTGACGCGGCGGTTGCTCATGCTGCTACGCTCGGCAATAAGGCTGGCTCAACGTAAATCAACACAAGCCGTTCGTATGCCGGACGATTGCGGGCATGCGTCAGGAGACTAGCAATGAAAGCAGCGGTGATGCGCGAGATTTCGCGGCCGATGGAGATCGAACAAGTTTCGATCTCCAAGCCGCAAGCACGCGAAGTGCTGGTGAGGCTGGCGGCGGTGGGCGTCTGCCATTCGGACCTGCATGTGCTGACCGGCGATTTTCCCCATCCACTGCCCGCGATCCTCGGCCATGAAGCTGCCGGGATTGTCGAGCAGGTGGGACCGGAAGTGCGGAATGTGAAACCCGGCGACCACGTTGTCGTCTGTCTTACCTTCCATTGCGGCCACTGCGAGCATTGCCTCCGCGGCCATAGCCACCGTTGCTTTACGCCCGAAGCCATGCGCGGTCCCGAAGAACCGCCGCGCCTGTTCAATGCCAGCGAGCGGTTTGAGCCCTTCATGAAAATGGGCGCCTTTGCCGAGCAGATCCTGGTGCATGACAGCGGCTGCGTGGCCATCCGGCGCGACATGCCGTTCGACCGCGCCTGCCTCATCGGCTGCGGGGTGACCACCGGTTTTGGTGCGGCAATAAACACGGCAGCGATCCGCCCGGGCGAAACCGTTGCGGTGATCGGCTGCGGCGGGGTGGGGCTTGCCGCAATCAACGGCGCGGCGGTGGCCGGGGCGGGGCGGATCATTGCCATCGATACGGTCGCCGCCAAGCTCGAACTCGCCAAGGCGTTCGGCGCGACCGATGGCATCGATGCTTCGCAGGGCAATGTCGTCAGGCAGATCAGGCAGCTTACCGGCGGACGCGGGGTCGATCATGCGATCGAGGCGATCGGCCTCAAGCAAACCATCGAGGATTCGTTCAACATGCTGACCAAGGGTGGTCTGGCGACGGTGGTCGGCATGGCGCGGTTCGATATGAAGGTCGAGCTGCCGGCAGTTCACTTCCTGCAGGAGCGGCGCATCCAGGGATCGGTAATGGGCGGCGTGCGCAACGCCATCGACATCCCCCGCTACGTCGATCTTTACCTGGAGGGCCGCCTGAAGATCGACCAGCTGATCTCGCGGCGCCGCCCGCTCGCGGAAGTGAACGAGGCGTTCGACGATATGAAAACGGGCGAGTTGGCGCGTTCGGTGATCATGTTCGATGCCTGACATTCATCTCATGCGACTAAGGCCCAAACCATGCAGCGACTGACCGGGCGCATCTGCCTGATCACCGGCGCCTCTGCCGGCTTTGGCGCCCACTTCGGCCGGCTGGCGGTGCGCGAAGGGGCACGGGTGGTGCTGGGCGCGCGGCGGCTGGACCGGGTGGCGGCGCTGGCGGCCGAGCTTGGCGCGGGCAATGCGCTGGCGGTAGCGATGGATGTCACCGACGAGGCCGCGACCATCGCCGCCTATGATGCCGCCGAGGCCGCCTTCGGCCCGGTCGATACGGTGATCGCCAATGCCGGCATCTCCGATCCAGGCCGATCGACCGAAGTGTCCGCTCAGGGCCTGCAAAGCCAGTTCGACACCAATATCCTCGGCGTCTTCCTCACCGCCCGCGAAGGCGCGCGGCGGATGTTGGCGGCGGGCAGCCGCGAGCATGGGCGGGGGCGCATTCTGCTGATCGGCTCCATGGGCGCGCAGGCTCCGTTTCCAGGCGGAGCGGCCTATTGCGCAAGCAAGGCGGCCGTCGCCAGCCTGGCCCGCAGCCTCGCCGCCGAATGGGTGCGCAAGGGCGTGAACGTCAATGTCATCCAGCCCGGGTTCGTTCTCACCGAAATGGCCGACGACTGGTTCGCCAGCGAAGGCGGCCTTGCCCAGATCGCCAGCTTTGCGCGGCGGCGGTTGCAACCGATTGAATCGCTGGATGAGCCGGTGGTGTATTTCTGCTCGGACGCGGCCGGGAGCACTACCGGGTCGGTCTTCACCGTGGATGACGGGCAGTCGCTATAGATTGTGCGGGCGAGCCGAACCGATCGCGCTGGTGTTGCCTGTGCGCGGCGTAGTCTCTGGGCTCACCAGCAACACCGAATCGTCCCGCGCCAGCACCCACAGGCTTAGCCCCGCAGCCTTGGCCCGAGCGGCCGCCATGGTGGTTGGCAGCGAAACCGTCACCAGCGTGGTCGCCCCCGCCCGCACCGCCTTTTCGACGATCTCGTAGCTGCAGCGGGCGGTCGACAGCACGAAACCCGGCGAAAACCGCCGACCGTCCCGCGCCATCGCCCCCACCAGCTTGTCGAGCGCATTGTGCCGGCCGACATCCTCGCGCAGGCACTGAATCGCCCCGGCGGCATCGGCCCAGGCGGCGCCATGGGCGGCCCCGGTAGCATGGCTCAGTGGCTGGCGGGTTCTAAGCGCGGCCAGCGCGGCGAAGATCGCGGCTGGATCGAGCGGATCATGCGCCGCAACCGGGGGCAGGGGCCTTGCCACCGCTTCAAGGTTTTCGATGCCGCAAAGGCCACAGCTCGATTCCGCGACGCGCGCGCGAACCCGCTCGCCAAGTTGCTCCGCGCTCAGCCCGGCAATCGCGGCGCGAACAATCCAGCCAAGTTCGACTTCGGCAATCGCAACGCCGGTGACATCGCCGACCTGCCCGGCCAAGCCTTCGGTCAGCGCGAAGCCGGTGGCGAAATCTTCCAGGTCAGCCGGCGTCGCCATCATCACCGCATAGGCGATGCCGTTGAATTCAAGCGCCACCGGAGCCTCGGGCACCCATTCGCGGGTGACTGGGTGGCGGCTGCCGTCCGGCCGGACTTCAACCGCCATCGCCATTTCAGTCTCCCAGTTATCCGGTAGTCAAACCGCGAAAAGCGCCGACGAGATCCTTGGCCCCGCGGCGCAGGTTCAGACGCCGCATGATCTGCTTCGTTATCACTCGGACTGCAGCAGCGCGCACAGCTTGTTACCATCGGGATCGCGCAGATAGGCGAGGTAGTACTTGGCGAAACCGAGATCGCGCAAGCCCGGCGGGTCTTCGCAGCTGGTGCCGCCAGCGGCGACGCCGGCATCGTGCCAGGCCTTGGCCTGCTCCGGGCTATCCATCGAAAAGCCGATGGTGCCGCCATTGGCGTAGCTGGCCGGCTCGCCATTGATCGGTGTGGTCACCAGGAAGTTGGTGCCATTGTGGGGATAGGCCAGGCGGCCGCCCATATCCGTGCCAGGATCGCCACCGATCGCGGCGAAGACGGCGTCGTAGAATTTCTTCGATTTGGCCAGATCATTGCTGCCGACCACGACATGCGTGAACATCGGATTCTCCCGTTTGCTGTTGAGTGCGCACGGTCCTTATCCGCACTTGCCGAGCGGTCAATCGCTGATTGGCATAAGACGCGTGAACCATGCTCGGCGGACCGTCACTGCGCGGCGCGCAGGAGGTTATCCACCTGATTTCGCCCGGCGGGGCCGATTATCCGGGTGGACGCGGCGAATCGCTTGGGCAATAGCTTGCCGCATGTGGCAGCTCTACCAGTTCCCGCTGTGCCCGTTCAGCCGAAAGCTGCGCTTGCTGATGAGCGAAAAGGGCATCGCTTTCGAGCTGCTGCGCGAGAACCCGTGGGAGGGCAGTGACGAATTTTTTGCCCTTAATCCTGCGCTGCGCACCCCGGTTCTGCACGATCCCGGCAAGGGCCTAACCCTGTGCGACAGCCGGGCGATCGGCGAATATCTCGAAGAGACTGTCGACAAAGCTGCAATGATCGCCGGAACCGCGGCGAACCGCGCCGAGGTGCGCCGGCTGGTTGCGCTGTTCGACGAAAATTTCTATGAACAGGTCACCGCGCCGTTGCTTCACGAGCGGATGAAAAAGCGCCTGATCCTGCGACGGTCGCCTGATTCCCGTACGCTGCGCGAGGCGATGCGGCTGGCGCATGAGCACCTCTATTACATCGACTATCTGATCGACAATCGCCCTTGGTTGGCCGGCGCGACGATGAGCCTGGCAGACCTCGCCGCCGCTGCGCAGATTTCGGTCGCCGACTATCTCGGCGGCCTCGACTGGTCGGCGCATGACCAGGCGCGCGGCTGGTATTCGGTATTCAAAAGCCGCCCGAGTTTCCGCCCGCTGCTCACCGAACGCATGGACGTGATCCAGCCGCCGAGCCATTATGGCGATGTGAACGCCTGAGCAGGGAATCCGAAATGGAAATGGGAACGAGCCCCGCCTACCGCTGCGCCACCGGCTTGGCGCCAAATCGCCCGTGTTTGCGAAACCGGACCATCCAACGCTCGAGGAACAGGCTGAGCGGGCGAGGGGTCACGCCCAGCGCTTTCAGCCCCGGTAACATGCCCGACGCGACATTGCCCGCCTTTAACAGGGCCCATTGGTCAGAGGTGATCGGCGCCCCGGGCAGCCAGCCGGTCAGCGCTGCGAAGGCGCTGGAGGCGA
>JAYVWX010000146.1:0-12491 GCA_043785715.1 Novosphingobium sp.
CTCACCGCAGTTGCCGGCAACAGCTACACCTTCTCCTACAGCGTCGCGAACACCACGAGCAATCCGGTCGATTCGCGCGTGTCGGGCTTTGCTTTCAACACCAATCCAGATGTCACGGGCGCCAGCAGCACCGGCACATTCGCCATTGCCGCCACCGGTGGCAACTACCCGAACAGCATTGGCTCGGTCGACGCCTGCTTCCGGGCGGCGGGCGGCAGTTGCGCTGGCGGCGGTGGTGGCGGGTTGACCGACGGCCAGACCGGAACCGGCAGCTTTACACTGACCTTCGCCAGTCCAGTGACTTCGCTGACGCTGAGCGACTTCTACGTTCGTTACCAGTCGATCTCCGGCGCTGGTAATATAACATCGGCAACGGGCTCCGGGACCCTCACCTCAACCGGTGGTTCGACCGGCGGACAGGTCCCTGAACCGGGCATGCTCGGCCTGCTGGGAGCCGCTGCCGGAGTGACGATGCTGCTGCGCCGACGCCGACGCCGGGCTGTCGCGCAACCCGCACTCGCGCTGGCCTGACAACCGAAGTCTGCATTTTCGCGCGCTTTATCGCGCTCCGAGTGCAATGCCTCAAGTTCAGGTCCGCGCCCGCTCCGCTTCGGCGAGGTGGGCGCGGATCGTTGCATTCCGCGGCGCATTCTCGGCCGCCCGCCGGAGGAGGCGCAGCGCTTCGGGACGATCCTTGCCCGATTTGAAGCGGACCCAGCCGGCTGTATCGAGCACCGATGCGTTATCCGGCGCAAGTTTCAGCGCCCTTGCAGCAAAATTTGCCGCCTCGGTCATGTTGCCGACCATCAACTGGCTATAGGCCATATTGTTAAGCACGATGGCATTGCGGCCGTCGGTTACTGCGAGAATGCGATCATAGGCGATTATTGCCTTGGCCCAGTCGCTATTGCGGATTGCCGCGTCGCCTTCGGCCAAATCGCGGATCAGCGCCTGCGGAGCCGGGAAGCGCGAGCGGGCCTGATATTTGGCGGCCTCGTCGTCACCCTGCGCCTTCAGCGCCTGTGCCATCAGCGCGAGAGCCTCGGGCGAAGCAGTCGGATCATCGGCGAGGGGCTTGAGCACCCCTGCGGCGGCCGGCGCATCGCCCGACTTGAGCAGGGCTTGGGCCAGCTGATGGAGCGCTACCCGGTTGCCGCCCTTGACGCTGGCGAACGGTCGCAGTTGGGCGATCGCCAACTGGTACTGGCCGAGCTCGAGCAGGGCTTGCCCATAGAGCAGGCGGGCGGGATGCAGGACCGGCAATTTCGTCTCGAACGGCTGCACAAGGTCACGGATGCCGGCCCAGTCTTGCTGTGTCTGGAGCGCCCGCGCCCTTAGATAGACCACCGTCTGATCTTCGGGTGCGAAGGCGACGGCGCGGCTCAGCTCCGCTTCCATTTCCTTGATCCGGCCAAGGTCGCCCAGTGTGGCAGCCTTGCCGGTTAGCGCGGCCATGCTCGACGGGTAGAGCCGGGAGGCACGCGAATAGCGATCGAGCGCCCGGGCGAGATCGCCATTGCGCAGCGAGATCTGGCCTTCGACCAGCAGCGTATCGATCCCATCGGGAGCCGCCTTGACCGCGAGGGCGAGAAGCTTTTTCGCCTCGCCTCCATCGCCAGTGATCAGCAAGTAGCGGGCAAAATCGGCGAACAGGCGGGCGTTGCCGCCGACGTCAAGCCCTTTGGCAAAGGCTTTGCCGGCCTTTGCCAGGTCATTCTTCTGGATCGCGGCCAGCGCGCGAAGCCGTTCCGCTTCTGGCGTTACGGCGTCGCCCAGCGTGGCGAGGGCGACATCGGGAACGCGCCGCAGCAGCGCGGCTTCGGCCGACAGTTCCGCCAGCTCGCCGTCCGGCACGACAGCGCCGATCAGCTGTTCAAGCGCGGCGCCCGCTCCATAGCCATCTCCCAATGCCAGAGAGTTGCGAATTTGCAGCAGCTTGAGCCCGCGATTACCGGGATCGGCAGCAACCGCGTTGGCAAGATGGAGGCGGGCGACCCCATAGTCGTGAGCCGCATAGGCACTGCGGGCCTTGGCCTGGATTTCGGCTGGGCTGTCACTGCAGGCGGCGAGCGCGAGGACGGCGGAGAGGAGAATTGCGCGGTTCATGGTGCGGGCCATAGCGCCAATGCCTGAAGTTTCCGTGAAACTGGCCAAATGCTCCACTCGCCGCTATGGGCGCGCATTCGCGGTCCACAGGCCGCAATTCAGGAGCACTCCATGGGTTTTCGTTGCGGTATCGTCGGCCTGCCCAATGTCGGCAAGTCGACGCTGTTCAACGCGCTGACCGAGACGCAGGCGGCGCAGGCGGCGAATTATCCGTTCTGCACGATCGAGCCGAATGTCGGCAATGTCGGCGTGCCCGATGCGCGGCTGGATACGCTGGCGAAAATCGCCGGCAGCGCCAAGATCATCCCGACCCAGCTTGGCTTCGTCGATATCGCCGGGCTGGTGCGTGGGGCTTCCAAGGGCGAAGGGCTGGGCAACCAGTTCCTCGGCAATATCCGCGAGGTGGATGCGATCATCCATGTGCTGCGCTGCTTCGAGAATGTCGACATCCAGCATGTCGACAACAAGATCGATCCGGTGTCCGACGCCGATACGGTCGAGACCGAGCTGATGCTGTCGGACCTCGAAAGCCTCGAAAAGCGCGTTCCCGCCGCGCAGAAGAAGGCGGCGCAGGGCGACAAGGAGGCCAAAATCGCCGCCTCGGTGCTTGGCCAGGCGCTGGAATTGCTGCGCGAGGGCAAGCCTGCCCGCCTGACCAAACCCAAGGACGAGGAAGAGGCGCGGGTCTTCGCCCAAGCGCAATTGCTCACCGCCAAGCCGGTGCTTTATGTTTGCAACGTCGAGGAAGAGGCGGCGGCGGCGGGTAACGCATTCTCCGCCCGGGTGTTCGACAAAGCCAAGGCCGAGGGCGCCAGTGCGGTGATCGTCTCGGCCGCAATCGAGAGCGAAATCAGCGGCATGGCAGGCGACGAGCGCATGGCCTTCCTCGAAGAGCTGGGCCTGCACGAAACCGGTCTCACCCGCATCATCCGCTCGGGCTACGATCTGCTGCACCTGATCACCTTCTTCACCGTCGGCCCGAAAGAAGCGCGAGCCTGGACCGTGCACACCGGCGCCAAGGCTCCTGATGCGGCGGGCGAAATTCACTCCGACATGCAGCGCGGCTTCATCCGGGCTGAAACCATCGCCTACGAGGACTACATCGCGCTCAACGGCGAAGCCGGCGCGAAAGAAGCGGGCAAGCTGCGGCAGGAAGGCAAGGAATATGCCGTGCAGGACGGCGACGTGCTGCACTTCAAGTTCAACGTCTGATCGCTGTTCGCGCGGCTGACCTTGAGGAAATGGACGATGCGGTATTTCGAGGATATCGAAGTCGGCGAGAAGCAAAGCTTCGGCAGCTATGCGGTAACGCGCGAGGAAGTGGTGGACTTCGCCTCGCGCTACGATCCGCAGCCCTTCCACCTGTCCGACGAAGCCGCTGCGCAGACCCATTTCGGGCGGCTCGCGGCGAGCGGCTGGCATAGCTGCGCCATGGCGATGAGTATGATTGTCGAAAACTTCAAGGCAGCGGAACATGCCGGTCTCGGCTCCCCCGGCATCGACGAGCTGCGCTTTTTGAGGCCGGTCTATCCGGGCGACACGCTGCGCACCGAGATCGAAGTGCTGGACAAGACCCCCAGCCGCTCGCGCCCGGAAATGGGCAGTTACCGGACCAGGCTCAAACTGCGCAACCAGCACGGCGAGGTCGTGCTGAGCTTCATCGCGATCAATCTGATCCGGGTGCGCGGAGATCTATGATTGGCAGTTCATCGTGCCGACGCCGAAATAGACCGGGCGTTCGTATTGGTCGCGGATGGTAAGTTTGGCCGGCCAGCGCGTACCCGGCGCAACATTGGTCGTATCATCCGCATCGCGCGCGACCTCCAGCGAGATTTTCTTGCCGTCATATTGCTGGCGCAGCCCGGGCCTGACTTCCAGACTGCCGCTATCGGCTGACAGGCCCACCAGCGCGCCGTCGATCTTGATCTGACCGCGCTTTGGCCCGGCCACGAAAATCGGGTCTTTGGGATTCGCACCGATGTGGAAGGCGCAGCCGGCACCCTGATCGACTGCCCCGAGGCGAATGCCGGAAGGCAGCGGCTGTGGCTGCAAGGTGCGGCGGGGCGGGAGCTGTTTCTGCGCCGCCTCGACCATCGCCACCGCGCGCTCGTCATCCATTTTTCGCGAGGCTGGCTGGTCGAAAAATCCGCAGCCAGCGACCAGCAGGCCAAGCCCCAGGGCCAATATGAAACCGGCGCTAACGCCTGCCGAACAGTTTTTCGATGTCATCATGCCTGAGCATAACCCACGTGGGCCTCCCATGGTTGCATTGTCCCGATCTCGGCGTGCGTTCCATCTCGCGCAGCAGCGCATTCATTTCGGCGACGGAGAGCACCCGGCCGGCCCGTACCGAGCCGTGGCAGGCCATCGTCGCCAGCACATGATCGAGCCGTTCGCCAAGTAGCAATGCGTCGCCGTTCTGGGCCAGATCGTCGGCAATGTCGCGCACCAGCGCCTGGACATCGCCCTGCGCCAGCGCCGAGGGCACCGCGCGGACCAGCATCGCGGCGGGGCCGAAACGCTCGATCGCCAGGCCGTAATTCGCCAGCTGGGCGGCGCGTTCCTCCAGCCGGTCGCAGCCGGGCTCGTCGAGTTCCACTACCTCGGGCAACAGCAGCGCCTGCGCCGCAGCGGCGCTGTCTCTGGCCCCGGCGGCGCGCAAACGCTCCAGCACCAGCCGTTCATGCGCGGCATGCTGATCGACCAGCACGAGGCCGTCCGCCGTTTCCGCGACGATATAGGTTTGCGCCACCTGCCCGCGCGCGATGCCGAGCGGATAGTGCTCCGCCTCATCACCGGCCTCTTGCGCCGCTTCGGCTCGGCCCGAGGGCGGCGCTAATGTTGCCGACTCATGCCCCCGCCAGGCTTGCGCGGTCTCGCTGACGCGGGACAGAGGGGCGGAATATTCGCGGGCGAACAGCGATTGCAACGTCGGCTCGCGGGCGGCCGTCGCGATCGGTTCCTCCTGCCAATGCGCCATAGCCGAGGCGGACGGCGACTGAGCGCTGCGCTGACCCGCGCTGTCGAGGGCATGGCGCAGGCCCCCGACGATCAGCCCGCGCACCAAGGCCGGATCGCGGAACCGCACCTCGGTCTTGGCCGGGTGGACGTTGACGTCGACCTCGTCGGGCGGCAGCTCGAGGAACAGTGCCAGCACAGCGTGCCGGTCGCGCGCCAGCATCCCGGCATAGGCCCCGCGCACCGCGCCGATCAGCAGGCGGTCCTTCACCGGCCGGCCGTTGACGAAAAGAAACTGGTGATCGGCCACGCCCCGGTTGAATGTCGGCAGGCCGGCAACTCCGGTCAATCGCGCCGCGCCGCGTTCGACCTCGATGACCACGCCGTCCTCGGCAAGTTCGCGCGCGACGATGCGCGACACGCGCTGGGCCAGCACCTCGCCCGGCTGCACCGCAAGAACGCGCCGGCCGTCGTGCTCCAGGGTGAAGCCGATCTTCGGCCGGGCCATGGCGAGGCGGCGCACGACATCGAGGCAGGCGGCATATTCCGAGCGGGCGCCGCGCAGAAATTTGCGGCGAGCCGGAATGCGCTCGAACAACTGCTCGATGCGGATGCGGGTGCCCGGCGGCAGCGCGGCCGGTCCCTCGCCCGCCAAGGCGCCGTGCTCGACCAGGCTCCGCCAGCCTTCCTCCTGCCCCCTCACCCGGCTCTCGATGGTCAGCCTGGCGACACTGGCGATCGACGGCAGCGCCTCCCCGCGGAAACCAAGCGTGGAAACCTGCTCGATATGCTCGTCGGGCAGCTTCGAGGTGGCATGGCGTTCGAGCGCCAGGGCAATTTCCGGCGGCGCCATGCCGCAACCGTCATCGGTCACCTCGACCAGATCGAGCCCGCCATTTGCGAGCCTGACAACGATGTTCACGGCGCCAGCATCGATCGAATTTTCGACCAGTTCCTTCAGCGCCGAGGCTGGCCGTTCCACCACTTCCCCGGCCGCGATGCGGTTAATCAAATTTTCAGGGAGTCGACGAATAGTGGCCATGTCCATACCTTAGCGGTGAAGCGGCATGAATTCGAGACAAGAGCCGGGGATAACCCGCTTAACTGCTACAAATTTTTGGCCTTTCCCCATGGCTTGGGTTAAGCAGCCGCGTTCTTCGCCAACTCCGCCGGTTCTCCGCTGCCGCAAACATGCGCGGTAAGTGTCCGGCCAGCTAACGGATTTTTTCAATGGCATCCCGATGGGCGCGATTCTTCCGGTTCGGTACGCCGAATATGGCGATTGACCTCGGCACGGCAAACACGCTGGTCTATGTCGAGGGTCGCGGGATCGTGCTGAACGAGCCGTCGGTGGTGGCGATCGAGACGATCAACGGCATCAAGCGGGTCAAGGCGGTGGGCGACGACGCCAAGATGATGATGGGCAAGACGCCGGACAATATCGAAGCGATCCGCCCGCTGCGCGACGGCGTCATCGCCGACATTGAAATCGCCGAGGAAATGATCAAGCACTTCATCCGCAAGGTCAACGGCAAGAAAAGCTTCCTGCGCTATCCCGAGATCGTCATCTGCGTACCCTCGGGCTCGACCTCGGTCGAACGCCGGGCGATCCGCGATGCGGCGTCCAACGCCGGCGCCAGTGAAGTCCACCTGATCCTCGAGCCGATGGCCGCCGCGATCGGCGCCGACATGCCGGTGACCGAGCCGATCGGCTCGATGGTAGTCGATATCGGCGGCGGCACCACCGAAGTCGCGGTGCTGTCCCTGCGCGGCCTCGCCTACACCACTTCGGTCCGGGTCGGCGGCGACAAGATGGACGAGGCCATCGTCAGCTATGTCCGCCGCCACCACAATCTGCTGATCGGCGAAGCCACGGCCGAGCGGATCAAGAAGGAATACGGCATCGCCACCGTGCCCGCCGACGGCATCGGCGAGACCATTCACATCAAGGGCCGCGATCTGGTCAACGGTGTGCCCAAGGAAATCACCATCACCCAGGCCAACATCGCCGAAGCCCTGTCCGAGCCGATCGGGGCCATCATCGAGGGCGTGCGCATCGCGCTGGAGAACACCGCGCCCGAACTCGCCGCCGACATCGTCGATCAGGGCATCGTGCTGACCGGCGGCGGCGCCTTGATCAAGGGGCTCGACGATTATCTGCGCGAGGAGACCGGCCTTCCCGTCAGCATCGCCGAGGATCCGCTGTCCTGCGTCGCCCTCGGCACGGGCCGGGCGATGGAAGATCCGATCTATCGCGGCGTGTTGATGACCGCCTGAGCGTGGGACAACCGGCGGCCCCCTCCCTCACCGGAGCGCCGCCGCAGGAGGGAGAAGGCACCGCATGGCGCCGTCGAACCGGCGCCCCGGCTATTCCCGCAGGGCGCAATATACCACATTCTTCGCCTATCTTGCCGGCGCTGCCGGCGCGTTGATTGGCGCCGCCCTGCTGCTGATTTCACTTGCCAACCCCACCGCGTTTTCCTGGCTGCGAGGCTGGGGCAGCGATGCCGTAGCGCCGGTCGGCCGAGCGGCCAGCTCGGCGCGAACCGGCAGCCTGGGCTTTTTCGAGACCGTTGGCGGCTATTTCGCCGCGGCGCGGCAGAATGCCAGGCTCAGGCGCGAGATCGAGGCGGCCAAGGTCCGGCTGGTCGAAGCCCAGGCGCAAGCGGAGGAAAACCGCCGTCTCAAGATGTTGCTCGGGCTTAATGACAGCGAAGCTCGTCCGGTTACCTACGCGCGGCTGATCAGTTCGACGTCCTCGAGTACGCGCCGCTTCGCCACCCTGTCGGCGGGAGCGAAGGACGGGATCGCCGTCGGTATGCCCATACGCTCGCCGCTGGGTCTGGTCGGCCGCGTGCTCGAAGTCGGCAATGCGACATCGCGCGTATTGCTGGTGACCGATCCGGAAAGCGTCGTTCCGGTGCGCCGCGCGAGCGACGGCATACCGGCCTTCGCTCAGGGCCGCTCGGACGGTACCCTGCAAATCCGGCTGATCAGCCTCGGTATCAATCCCCTGAAACCGGGAGATACCTTTGTGACGTCGGGCTCGGGCGGGCTGTTCCGCCCCGGCACGGCAATTGCCGTGGTCGGCTCGCTGACTCGCGATGGCGCGCTGGGCAGGTTGCTCAGCGATCCTTCGGCCAGTGAATACGTCGCCGTCGAACCCATCTGGGCGCCCGAGGCCCTGCAGCCCCGCCCTGGCGCCACATCAGCTCCCGCGGAGCAGCCGTGATGGCGCCACCCCGCCTGGCGCGCCCCATCGTCAATCGCTTCCGTAAACGCATCAACCGCGCGCCGTCGCCGGTGCTGGCGCGTGCGATGCCTTGGCTGTCGATCATGCTTGGCTCGCTCCTGCCGACCTTCCCGCTGATCGCCTCTGCGCCGGTGATGCCGCCGTTCGGGGTCATGCTGCTGCTTTCCTGGCGCCAACTGCGCCCAGGCATCCTGCCTGTCTGGATTGGCCTGCCGCTGGGGGCCTTTGACGATATCTACAGCGGACAACCGATCGGCAGCGGAATATTGCTTTGGTCAGCATTGATGATCGTTCTGGAGATCATCGAAGTCCGTTTTCCCTGGCGCAATTTTTGGATCGATTGGCTGGTTTCCACCGGGCTGCTTTGCGCCTATCTGATAGCCGCGTTGGCGATCGCCAACGCGGCCGGCGGAGCGGCGAAGCTGTCGGTGCTTATTCCTCAGGTGCTTTCAGCGATGCTGCTGTTTCCCCTTATCGGCCGGCTGGCCGCGGCGCTCGATAGATTGCGATTGATGCCGCTGGTGGATGCGAATTGATGGGTGCTGCAGGCCGGCTGGTTAGTACCGGGACACTGAAGCACAGCTTCGATCGCCGCAGCGCGGTGCTTGGCGCGATGCAGGGCGGCATCGGCGTGCTGCTGGCGGCACGGATGGGCTGGATCGCCATTTTCCAGAACGAGAAATATAATCTCGATGCGGAAAGCAACCGCGTCAATCTGACGCTGGTACCGCCGCGCCGGGGCTGGATCCTCGACCGCAATGGCGCGCCGCTCGCCTCGAACAAGGCGGATTTCCGGGTCGATATCATCCCTGACCGGCTGGTCGACCGGGACAAGACCATCAGGGAAGTCGGCCGCCTGCTGAGCCTGACCGCCGTCGAACTCCGCGACCTCAAAGACAAGATCGACAAGTCGGAGGGTTTCCAACCGGTCGAGGCTGCCTCCGGGCTGGAATGGGACGAGTTCGCCGCCGTCAGCGTGCGCCTGCCGGATATGCCCGGGGTCGTCGCCCAGCGCGGGTTCTCGCGCTTCTACCCGACCGGCCCGTCGATCGGCCACCTCGTCGGCTATGTCGGCCCGGCGTCCGCCGAGGAATATGAGCGGGAGAAGAATCCGCTGCTTGTCACCCCCGGGTTCAAGATCGGCAAGGATGGCCTGGAAAAGCAGTTCGAACAGAATTTGCGGGGCAAGCCCGGAGCGCGGCGCGTCGAAGTTACCGCAGGCGGCAGGATCGTCCGCGATCTCGACAGCCGCGAGGACGTCCCCGGAAAGCCGATCAAGCTGACGATCAACGGGCCGCTTCAGGATTACGCCGCGCGGCGCCTGGGCACGGAATCGGGGGCGGTGGTGGTAATGGACTGTCTCACCGGCGATCTCCTTTGCGCCGCTTCGATGCCCAGTTTCGATCCGAACCGGTTTGCCGACGGCATCGGCCGCGTCGAATGGAAAATGCTGTCCGATGACGATCACGTGCCGCTGCGCAACAAGGTGCTGCGCGGGCTGTATCCGCCGGGATCGACGGTCAAGCCGATGGTCGCGCTGTCGTTTCTGGAGGCCGGGCTGGATCCGGACGAGACGGTCAGCTGCGGCGGCGGACTGCGCGTCGGTAACCGGGTGTTCCACTGCTGGCAGCGCCGCGGACATGGCACGGTCAACATGGCCAAGGGCATCTATCAAAGCTGCGATGTCTATTTCTACCACTTCGCCCAGCGGATCGGCATGGATCCGATCGCGATGATGGCGCGGCGGATGGGGCTGGGCCAATCCTTCCCGCTGCCGGTCGCCGGGCAGTCCTATGGCACGGTCCCCGATCCGGCCTGGAAGCAGCGCAAATACGGCAAGGACTGGGCGGTGTTCGACACGGTCAACGCGACCATTGGTCAGGGCTACATGCTGGTCAATCCGCTACAACAGGCAGTTATGGCGGCGCGCATCGCCAGCGGGCGCAATTTGATGCCGCGCCTGCTGTACGACAACCGCATACCCCGCGCGGATTCGCTCGGCATCAGCCAGGAACATCTGGATTTCGTCCATCAGGCGATGAAAGATGTAGTCAACGGCCCCGGCACCGCCGGCCGCGCCAAATTGCCGATGCCCGACGTGCTGCTGGCTGGCAAGACCGGCACCGCGCAGGTCGTTAGCCTCAGCGTTGGCAGCGGCAAGGGCGGCTTGTGGAAGCACCGCGACCACGGCCATTTCATCTGCTTTGCACCGTTCGACAAGCCGCGCTATGCCTGTGCGGTGGTTATCGAGCACGGCGGCGGCTCGGGCGCGGCCTATCCGGTTGCCCGCGACGTCATGACCTTCCTGTTCGATGCGGCCAAGGCAATGGAAGTGCTCACCGAGATGGAGACCGGCTGGGGCGGCACGCCGCAGCAACGGATGGAAGCGAAATACCGCGTCTATGCGGCGCAATATGGCGGCGCCGCGCCAAAAGTGCCGGTGCAGGACCAGGAAAATGCGATGCGGCGGGATGACGAAGCAGCAGCGGCGCCGCATCAGCCGATTGTCAGCGCGGCGGCATCTCCGCCGCCAGAACCGGTCGCGCCGCCAGAACCGGCTGCGAATGCCGCCCGCGGCCAATCACCGGCAGCCATCGCCCCCTCGCCCGTTCCAAACCAGGCGCAATGAGCAGTTCGATCCTCCCCGAGCCGGTCGCCCGGCAGCCTTGGCGCGTGATTCTGCCGCTCACCGCGCTCAACCTGTTCGGTTCGGCAGTGCTGTACTCGGCTGCACAAGGCAATCTCTGGCCTTGGGCGGTGATCCACATGGTGCACTACGCCGTGTTCCTGGCAATGGCCTTGATCATGGCGCGGTTTCCGCGCGACTGGTTCAAATTCACCGCCTACCCGGTCTATGCCGGGGTCCTGATCATGCTGCTGTTCGTCGAGGCGCTCGGCATCGTCGGCGGCGGCAGTCAGCGCTGGCTCAACCTTGGCTTCATCACCTTGCAGCCATCGGAATTGATGAAACCGGCGATCGTACTGGTGCTGGCGCGGTTTTTCGACGCCCTGCCGCCGTCGCTGACGGTCAGCTGGCGCGGCTTGATGCCAGCCGCCGCGCTGCTCGGGGTGCCGGCCTTCTTCGTCATCCTCCAGCCCGATCTCGGCACGGCGCTGGCGATCTGTTTCGGGGGCGTGGTGGTGATCTTTCTGGCCGGACTGCCGCTGCGCTGGTTCGTCGGCGCTGGTCTGGCTGCGGCGGTGGCAGCGCCAATCGCCTTCTTCACCCTGCTGCACGAATATCAGCGCAAGCGGGTTCTGACATTCCTTGATCCCGAGAGCGACCCGCTGGGCTCGGGCTATCACATTACCCAGTCCAAGATCGCGATCGGTTCGGGCGGGTTCTTCGGCAAGGGCTTCGGCAACGGCACGCAGAGCCACCTCGAATATCTTCCGGAATCGCACACTGACTTCGTCTTCGCCACCATGGCCGAGGAATGGGGCATGCTAGGCGGATTATTCGTCCTGATCGTGTTTGGCATCATCCTGCGCTGGGGACTTAACGTCGCGCGCAACAGCCCGGACCGCTTCTCACGCTTGCTCGCCGCCGGGATGACGGCGACGATTTTCTTTTACGTTGCGATCAACCTGATGATGGTCATGGGCCTGGCACCGGTGGTCGGCATCCCCCTGCCCTTCGTCAGCCATGGCGGCTCGTCGCTGATGACCAACATGATCTGCATCGGCACGATCATGGCGGTCGATCGTTGGCGCAAGGGCAGCAGCTCCTACTTCTGAAATCCGGCACACAATCCGCTTTTACTGCGGCCGGCAACCGCTATAGGAAGCGCTCCCGGCGATTCGGGCAGGCCGTTGGCCTGAGGCGGCGACGCCCGTGTGGACGCATAGCTCAGTTGGTAGAGCAGCTGACTCTTAATCAGCGGGTCCTTGGTTCGAGCCCAAGTGCGTCCACCACCTTTCTCATTGATGTAATACCAATCGCCCGATGACGTGACTCGGTTTGTGGATTCCTTTTTTGTCTGACTTGTGATTCGGTATCGGCTTCATTGGATGGAGCCGCAGATGCATGGATCGATAGCCCTCCGGGAGGATTACAGCGCGAGAGATTTGCGTAATACCACCAGGCCTATGAGCTGACGCACTGGAACCATTCGCGGCTGGCGATGGATTTGATGGTATCGGGCAGTTCGATGAGATCGTTCCATGCCTTGCA
>JAYVWX010000147.1:0-3461 GCA_043785715.1 Novosphingobium sp.
AAATCGTTGGGGAGGACCGAATCGACCAGTCCGAACAGCGGCAGGCTGGCGATACCGAGAAAGACCCAGGGGCCGCCTACCAGAAAGCTGGCGATCACGGCGAGTTGCAGCAGCACGCCGAGGTAATAGCGCCCGTAGTCCATTTTCACTCTCCTCTGCCCAAATGAGCAAATTTCGCGTGATACTTATACGTAAAATTTGCAGATTGGCAAACGATGAATTAATGCACCTCGGGAAACACAAGCAATTCTTCAACGATGATGGGCACCGGGCAATGAAGATGCGAGATCTTGAGGCGAAGACAGGGGTGAACCGGGAGACCATCCGGGTCTATTTCCGCGAGAGCCTGCTGCCCGAGCCGAGCCGGCCAGCGCGCAATGTTGCCGATTATGGCGAGGAACATGTCCGGGCGATCCAGGCGATTCGCAATCTGCAGCGCGATTCGCGGATGACCCTGCCGCAGATCAAGTCTGTCCTGAATGGCGAGAACACCTCGGGCCGCCCGCTGGGCGTGGCAGCCTTCACCCATCTTGAAGAACTGGTCGCTTCGCGCGTCGGCGTGCAGCAGGGCCTGGTCTCGCTGGCCTCGATCGTCGAGCAGCATCCTAGGGGGCTGATCGATGCCGAGGCCTTGGCCCGGATCGGCATCATCGAGCTGATCGACAACCCGGATGGCCGGATGCTGAGCATTACCGACGCCGGGCTGGTCGGCATCTGGGCGCGGATGCGGCTTGCCGGCTTCGATGAAGAACACGGCTTCCCCCCTGAAATTCTGAATTATTATGCCGAAGCCGCGGAATATGTCGCGAGCAAGGAGGCCAAGCTTTTCCTGGAGCGGGTCGAAGGCCGGATCGGCGAGGATGAAGCCGCAGCGATGCTGGAGTTTGCGCTGCCGGCGATGCTCGATTTCTTCGGCATTATTCGCCAGAAAATGTTCCTCAAGAACATCAGACGCAAAACCCGGCAAGGAGCGGTGGCTCTTCCGCGCGGGTCACGCGGGCGCAAGCAGAAGGCGTAAGGCTCAGCGTGCTTTCAGGAACGGAATCACCAGTTCGATAAAGCGTTCGCGTTTCTCTATCTGGGTCCAGTGTCCGCATTCGCCGAAGACATGCAGTTCGCTGTGGCGGATCAGCTGATTGAATTTCACCGATTGCGCGACAGGCACGATCACATCTTCGCGGCCATGAATAATCAGTGCCGGGTGAGACAGGCCGCGCAACGCATCTTCCTCGGTGGCCAATGCATCGAGCCAGCGCTGGCGCGGTTCGGGGAACAGGCTGGAATAGGCCTCCTGCGCGCCGGGACGGATACTGGCGTGATAGCGCGAGGCGACGATCTCTTCCTTCACCAGGGCCGGATCGAATGCGAACGTGGTCATCAGATCGCGCATGGCTTCCATCGAGGGCTGGTAGCCCCAGACCTTCTTCAGCCCCTCGGTAATCGGAAAGACCAGTCCTGCCGCACCCATCAGCACGATCCGCCCGACCCTGTCAGGATAGCGCGCCGCCAATGCCAGGGTAAGCGCGCCGCCGTAGCTGTTGCCGATGAAATGCGCGCGCGGGATTCGCAGCGCATCCATGAACCCGCACAGGTGATCCAGCCAGCGGTCCATATCGAAGCCGGCAATGTCCGACGGGAAATCGGTATAGCCGAAGCCCAAAGTATCAGGCGCGTAGCAGTGGAAATGCGCTGAAAGTTCGGGGATCACGCCGCGCCAGTTGGCGAAGGCCGTCACCCCCGGACCGGAGCCATGGATCAGGATAAGCGGCTCGCCTGCGCCGGCGACGATATAATTCGTGCCGATGCCGCCAACATCGATGCTCTCGCCGATTTCAGGATTATCGCTCACGCCGTTCTCCCCGGAAATGTTTCATAGCATTGTCGCACCGCCGTTGACGCTGATCACCTGGCCGGTGACGAAACTTGCTTCCGGGCTGGCCAGATAGGCGACCATTGAGGAAACCTCCGCCTCGGTTCCCGGCCGGCCCATCGGGATCATGTCGGTGGCGGTCTGGACGAGCGCGGGGTTCACCGCCTGCACGTCGAGCAATTGCTGGGTCTGCACCAGGCTGGGCGCCACGGTGTTGACCGTGATCCCGTCGCGGACAAATTCGCGCGCAAGGCCGGTGGTCATCGCATGGACGCCGCCCTTTGCGGCATTGTAGCCGGCGTGGTCGGCGAGCCCGTTACGCACCGAATCCGCACCGATATTGACGATGCGGCCGTAACCGGCGGCCTTCATGTGCGGCAGCACCAGCCATGAGCACCACACCGCGGTCCACAAATTGCGGTCGATCGTCTCGCGCAGAGTATCGGGCGTATGCTCGAGGAACGGGCGCAGGATGCCGCCGCCGGCGTTGTTGACCAGTATGTCGATCCGGCCGAAGCGGCTCATGGCTTCATCGACCATGCGCCGGACGACATCCTCGCTCGCGAGATTTCCGGCGAAAGCGGCGGTTCGCGTCGGATCGACAAGCTCGGCCGCAGCGGCAGCGGCGAGACCGGAATCGAGGTCGCAGATCATAACCGACGCGCCGTCCGCCAGCAGCCGCGCGGCGATGGCGCGGCCGATGCCCCGGCCCGCGCCGGTGACGATGGCAACCTGTCCGATGAGCGGCTCAGCCATGCATCGGCACGATCGGGCTGCCCTTGCCGAAGCGCGGATCGGGCTTGCTGCCCCAGATATCCATGACTTCGGCCTTGTGCTCCAACTCGCGCGGACCGCGGGCGCCGTGTTCGTCGAAAAGTTCCATGCCAAAGCTAAGTTCGGCGGTATTGCCGTCCGGGTCGAGGAAATAGAGGAAAATGCTGGTCGAGGGCAGGTGGCGACCGGGACCATAGACAATCGGCACGCCCGCATCCTTCAGGCGGTTCACGGCCTGCCCGATGTCATCCATATCGGTGACCATGAAGTTGATGTGATGGAGGCTGTTCGCATTGCTGGAAACCAGCCCGAGACTGTGGTGCAACGGATTGGGCCAGGCCCGCAGCCATTCGACGACGCCTTCGACATTGTCGGAGCGGACAAACCCAAGCTGATCCACCCAGAAGCGATGTGCGGCCCCCGGATCGGTCACATTGACGACAACATGCCCCAAGCGGGCAATCTTTGCGAGGTGCGGCTGGTACGGCTTCGGCGCGGGTGCCTGCGAATGGTAGAATTTCGTGGCCAGCCCGCTTGCCGGATCGCTGAACTGGAAGGCGCTCGCGGCCGCCAATGCCTGGCAGCCCGCCGGGTCGGTCCATTGCGGGGCGAGGCCAAGCGCGACGAGCATGGCGAACGCCTTGTCCAGCTCAGCGCCGCTTTCCAGCTCGAAACCGGTTTCGACAAAGCCAGGCAATGCACCCTTTTCCAGCACAAGATCGAACGGCTTGTCGCTACAGCGCAGCCGCGCAATCTCACCATCGTCGCTGGCCACTTCCAGGCCGACCATATCGCGGTAGAAGGCCACGCTGCGCGC
>JAYVWX010000148.1:0-4082 GCA_043785715.1 Novosphingobium sp.
CTGCGGCGCGCAAGGCGCTACCCACTTGCTACGACGCAAATGTGACGCCATGCTATCGAGGGAAACGGCATAAGCGGGTTCGCATGACAGGAGGAGCGGCGATGCTAGGGGAATTCAAGGCATTCATCATGCGGGGCAATGTCCTCGATCTCGCAGTGGGCGTGATCATCGGTGCAGCCTTCGGCAAGATCATCAGTGCGCTCACCGACGATGTGCTGATGCCGGTAATCGGGATGGTGACTGGCGGGCTCGATTTTTCAAGCAAGTTCATCGTGCTGGGCCAGATCCCGGCCGACTACAAAGGCTCGATGACTGATTACGCGGCATTGAAGAACGCCGGTGTGGCGATGCTCGGCTATGGTTCGTTCGTCACCGCGATCATCAACTTCGTGATCATGGCATTTGTGATCTTCATGATCATCCGGCAGGCCAACAAAGCCATGCCAGCGCCGGCCCCCGCCGCTCCGGCCGGGCCGAGCGAGATCGATCTGCTTACCGAAATCCGCGATTCGTTGAAGAAAGGCTGACCACCGGCCATAAAGCGACGCGCAAAAGGGCGGGGGCATTGCTCCTGCCCTTTTCATTTGGGGAGCCGGGCCTATATAGGGACCGTCGGTTTCGGCCGAATATGGTGATAAACGGCGGCGTACAATAGGCACAGCGGACCCGGGGGCAGTACCCGGCGGCTCCACCATCCCTTCCGGTCTGTGCGGAAGTGTTGACGGGGCCGAACTAGGATCGACGTGTGTTCAAAGGCGCTGTTTTTGCCCGGGCTGAGTAACCCGTTCAAGGCTCAAAACTCACAAGTGCCAATGACAACGACGCACTTGCTCTTGCTGCATAATTCTAGGGGCTAACGCCCTGAAGTTATAAGGCCAGAACGCGGTTGGGCCCACCGGGCAACAGAAGGGATTCCAGCGGTTTGGGGGGTGCCGGGCAACAGAAACCCCCTATTTCCTTTTATTCATGATCGGCAGGCCGGGCTGCGAACGGGCGCTTTCTGCGCTTCGGGTGCTCACGTAGCGAAGTTCGCTCCGCGCCGGTTCTCGCAATCGCCCATTCTCGCTCCGGCCTGAGCCAAATCCTGGCCAACAGGAGCGGTGGGTCAAGCTGCGCAGATCAGGCGGCGTCGGTTTGCTTGGCGGCTCGCTCGGCGGCTTCGTATTTCAGGCAATCCAGGATCTTGGCGCTGGCCATGAAGACTGCGCCGGTCGTGGCGAGGAACAGCAGCTTGCCGCCGAAGCCGGGATATTGCTCAAGATACTGGGCGCCGCGCGCCGTCGCACCCAGCGCGAGGGCGTAAACGATCAGGAACGCTTCAAAGCGTGTCTTGATCATAAAAAGGCGACCTATCTTGCGCAACATTCATTCGTCCCGTTTATCGGTTCCGTGGCTGACACCAGCACAGCAACGATCATGCCAGTTCCAGCCCGCCGTGCAAGGACGTGGTTAACATGGGTTCACATGTAAACGTTACCGACGCTGAAAGGAATTCAGCTTAACGCGGCCAGGTCCAGCGCATCGACCAGGGCAAGGCGGGCGGCGATCACCTGTGCGGCGAGCCGTTCGTTGCCAAGGTCGGACGGATCGATCTGCGCGGGCCACATCCGTTCGACGATCGCCGCGATCGTCTCGGCGCTGCGGTCGGTCAGCAGGAAGCGCGGATCGACGGTGTCAGGATCGGCGACAACGCGCAGCCGCAGGCAGGCCGGGCCGCCGCCATTGGCCATCGATTGGCGCACGTCGACCGGCAGGACCCGCCGGATCGGACCGTTGCCAGCCAGCTGGGCATCAAGCCAGCCGCGCACCGATGCTGTTTCCCAGGCTTCCAGCGGGATCACCAGCGCGGTTTCGCCGCCCGGCAGGGTCAGCAACTGGGCGTTGAACAGATAGCTGCGGATCGCATCGGCAAGGCTGACCGCGCTGTCGGGCACGACCACGATCTCGGCCTCCGGCAACCCGGCGCGGATCGCGGCGTAGGTCGCCTCGGGCGCGGCAAAGGCCAGTTCGTGGGTGAACAGCACCCGTTCGTTGGCGACGGCGACAACATCGTTGTGAAACGCCCCAGCGGCGATGGCGGCCGGGTTTTGCTCGACGAACAGCACGCGCGCCGGATCAAGGCCGTGGCCGCGTGCGATGGCGCGGCCGGCCTGTTCGTGCTGGCGCGCCGGGAAGGGCCCGCCCGGGCGGCCGTAGACGAAGATTTCCAGGCCGGGCTGCCCGTGGCTGGCGCACAGCCGCATATGGTTGGCCGCGCCTTCGTCGCCGAAGCTGGGCGGGACCGGCGGGTGGAGGGTGAAGTGGCGCGGATCGGCGAAGGCGAGCGCCAACTGGCGCGCGGTGTCCGGCCATTCCTGCGCGCGGTGGGGCATGGTGACGAGATTGGCCGGGGTCAGGTGGCAGCGGCCGTCGGCGGTATCGGGCGCGGGCGAGACGGTGGCGGCGTTGGCAGTCCACATCGACGAGGCCGACCACGCGGCCGCAGTCAGGCGCGGATCGGTGTCAGGAGCGGCGTTCAACGCATTGAGAAATTGCAGGTTTGGCCGGGGCAGGGGCAGCAGGAACCCTTGCGCCAGCCCACGCGCGCGGTTGTGCTGCATCTTGGCCAGACCCTGCAGCGCGGCGGCGCGGGGATACGATGGATCCCCGGCATGGCTGGTCGCGGCGAGATTGCCGAGGCTGAGGCCGGCGTAGTTGTGGCTGGGACCGACGATGCCGTCGAAGTTGATTTCGGTGAGCATTCTCAGCGGTCCACCGTCCAGACGGTGTCGCCCGGACCAACCCCGAGCAGCGCGGCCGATTCGGCATCGATTTCAAGACCTTCGGACGTGTCCTTCGCAGTGCCGCAGCAGCAACGGAACGCGGCGAGGTAGCCGGCGGCGATCAGCACCGGGCGGCCATCTTCCGCAGCGGTGCCAGCAACCACCACTTCGCGCGCGTTGCGGATCGATTCGACCCGGTCAGTCCGCGCGGTCAGCGTCGGGCCGCCGTCGAAGATGTCGACATACCCTTCGTAGGCGAAGCCTTCCTCCTCCAGCATTCGCATCGCGGCGCGGCCGGAGGGGTGGGGCAGGCCGATCACGCTGCGGGCGCTTTCACCCAGCATGGCGATGTAGACTGGGTGTTTGGGCATCAGATCGGCGATGAACTGGTTGCCGTTGATTGCGTTGAAGTAATCCGCTTCCTGGAAGCTCATCCCGAAGAACCGCCCGGCGACCCCGTCCCAGAACGGTGATCCGCCCTTTTCATCAATGATTCCGCGTAGTTCCGCCAAAATCTTGTCACCAAACCGCTGACGGTGCATCGCGATGAACAGGTAGCGGCTGCGGGCGAGCAGCAACCCGTGTCCGCCAGCGCGTTCGGACGGATGGAGGAACAGCCCGGCGACTTCGCTGGAGCCTTCCAGATCGGTGGCGAGGCTGAGCATCTCGGCGCGGAAGGTGCGGTTCAACTCCTTTGAATGCTGAGTCAGCGTGGTCATGCGATAGGAATAGAACGGCCACGTCTGCCCGATGTGCGAAAACAGCTGAGCCGTGCCGCGCACTTCCCCGGTGGCTGTATTTTCAAGAACCATTACAAATATATCGTCGGCAATCGTGCCATCGGTTCGAGCATAGGCCTTGGCTGATTTCTCAAGCTTGGCGCGCAGTGCCTTGCGATCAGGCGGCAGGTTGGTGAAGCCCCCGCCGGTTAGCTTGGCCATTTCGTACAGCGGCTGGAGATCGGCCGGGGTGGCGGCGCGGATGCGGAAGCTCATGGCACCTCTCCAGCGGCAAGGCGGTGCAGGATCAGCGCCGACAAGGCGGCGCGTTCGGCCAGCGAGGGGACGATCAGGTATTCCTCTGCGGTGTGGATCGCGCCGCCGCGCACGCCGAGGGTATCGACCACCGGCACCCCGCAGGCGGCAATGTTGTTGCCGTCGCAGACCCCGCCGGAGCGTTGCCAGCGGATCTGCTGGCCGAGCGCGGCGCCGCAATCGCGGACCAGCGCAAACAGCCGTTCTGCCGGCGGATCGAGCGGCTTGGGCGGGCGGGTGATGCCGCCGTGGACGTGGATTGAAACTTCATGTTCAGCGGCAATAT
>JAYVWX010000149.1:0-3536 GCA_043785715.1 Novosphingobium sp.
TAGAGTCTGCCTCCCTACTCCCCCGCCAGACGCAGTTCGACCAGCGCGATCGCCCGGGCAATCGCCTCGTCACGGTCCAGCAGCGAGGTGTCGAGAATCACGGCATCCTTGGCCGCCAGCAGCGGCGCGGCGGTGCGCGCGGCGTCTCGCTGATCGCGGGCGGCGAGGTCGGCCTCGATGCCGGCAAGATCCGGCCCATTCCCCATGGCCTCCATTTCGGCGAGCCGGCGCTCGGCCCGCTTTCCCACGCTGGCGATGACGAACAGCTTCACGTCCGCTTCGGGGGCGATAACCGTGCCGATGTCGCGTCCGTCGAGCACCGCCCCGCCGGGTTGGACGGCGAAGGCGCGCTGGCGCTCGAACAGGGCATCGCGGACGGCGGGATGGACCGACACCCGGCTGGCGAGCCCGCCGGTTTCCTCGGAGCGGAGCTCAGGATCGCCAAGCAGCGTAGGCGGAAATTCGCAGGCGGCAAGCGCATCGGCCTCATTGTCCGGGTTGCCGCCATTCAGCCCCACTTGCCGCCCGACCGCACGGTAAAGCAGGCCCGTGTCGAGATGCGGCAGGCCGAAATGCGCGGCAAGCGCCTTGGCGATAGTGCCCTTGCCCGAGGCGGTCGGGCCATCGACGGCGATGATCATGGGGCGCGATCCGCACGGCGCGCGCGCAGCGCACCGATCAGGCCGATGAGCGCGATCGCCGCCCAGACCGCCTCAAGCACGAAGGCGGCAAGGTTGAAGTTTATCCATAGCGAGACCAGCAGCATTGCCGCGGCGACCAGATTGATCAGGTTGAACCACAATTTGTCGAGCCTGGCGGCATAGTTTGCGTAGATGAAGCCGGCGACGAACAGGGCGCCTCCGGTCAGCCCGACGATGTCCGCAGCGTGCGGGATCATCGCACCAGACTGCCTAGCAGCGCCTCGAACATGGGAAAGCTCGTCGCAATTGGCCGCGTGTCGTCCACTTCGACACCGTGGTAGCTGGCAAGCCCCGCCACCGCCATGCTCATGGCGATGCGGTGGTCGAGGTGGGTGACGATCGGTCCGCCGCCTTCCAGCGGCTCGCCGCCGGCGCCGTCAATCACCAGCCCATCTTCGCGTTCCTCAACCCGCGCGCCCACAGCGGTTAGGGCGGCGGCCATCACCGCCAGGCGATCCGATTCCTTGACCCGCAATTCGCCAAGGCCGGATGTTACCGTGCGACCCTCGGCCAGCGCGGCGGCGACGAACAGGACCGGGAATTCGTCGATCATGCTGGGGGCGATTGCCGGGTCGATGTCGATGCCTTGCAGCAAGGAATGCCTGACCAGCAAATCCGCCACCGGCTCGCCGCCAACATCGCGCGGGTTCACCTCGGCGATGCTGCCGCCCATCGCGCGTAGTACCGCGATCAGTCCGGTGCGGGTCGGGTTGAGGCCGACGTTCTCGATGGTCAGTTCGCTGCCTGGCACCAGTAGTGCGGCGACGATAAAGAAGGCGGCGGAGGAAGGGTCGCCCGGCACATCGATCACCTGCGGGCGCAGCTCCGCTTCGCCGCGCAGGCGAATCGTGCGGGTGCCGTCCGCTGCAAGCTCGACCTCCAGCTCCGCGCCAAAGCCTTTCAGCATCCGCTCGGAATGGTCGCGGGTCGGCACCGGCTCGATCACCGTGGTGATGCCGGGCGTGTTCAACCCGGCCAGCAGCACGGCGCTTTTGACCTGCGCCGAGGCGACCGGCAGGCGGTACTCGATCGGCACCGCAGGCGAGGCGCCGCGCAGCATCAATGGCAGGCGGCCCCCAGGGCTGGCGGTGATATCGGCGCCCATCCGGCCAAGCGGTTCGATCACCCGGCCCATCGGGCGCCGCGACAGACTGGCGTCGCCGGTGAAGGTCGCGGTAATCGGGTGGCTGGCGATTAACCCCATCAGCAGCCGGGTCGAGGTGCCGCTGTTGCCCATATCGAGCGCAGTTTGCGGCTGGAGCAATCCGCCGACCCCGACGCCATGCACGCGCCATTCGCCGCCGCCAACGGCGGCGGGCACTCGTTCAATTTGCACGCCCAGGGCGTGCAGGGCGGCGGCTGTCGCCAGCACATCCTCGCCTTCGAGCAAGCCGGAAATCCGGCTCTCGCCCACTGCCAGCGCCGAGAGCATCAGCGCGCGGTGGCTGATCGATTTGTCGCCGGGCACGCGGATGGTCCCACGCAGCGGTCCGCCAGGCATGAAGCGGCGGGGATGCATCTGGGCGGGATCGGCAGCGGACACGGGCAGGCTTTCAATCATACAAGGCGGGCGGCGGCGCGCGGCTTTTGACAGCGCGCGTTCGCTATGGCAAGGCGCGCCGCCTGTTGCGGCCGGGGCGCTTGATTCCGGCAGGCGCGGTGCCCATCAACGCAAGAGTTTTCCGGCGCCCGGCTTTTTCGGGCAGCCAGTATAAGGAATTTTCATGGCCAAGCCAGAATGGGGCGCCAAGCACGGCTGCCCGAAATGCGGCACTCGTTTCTACGATCTCGGCAAGGACGATCCCGCCACCTGCATCGATTGCGGTTACTCCTGGGTTCCCGAGCCGGTGCTGAAGTCGAAGCAACCGATCCCCTATGAGCAGGTGAAGGAAAAGGTTGCCGAAGTCGCCGACGGAGATCTCGCCGAAGAAGATCTCGACATTGACGAGGATGGCGATTCGCCGGACAATGATGTCGATCTTGGCGGGGACGACGACCTTGGCGTCGGCGTCGAAGGCGACGATGCGGATGAGCGTTAAGCGCCAATAATGCGCATTGTCCGGGGGCAATACCCCCTTGCCAAGGCGAGGGCGCGACCCTAGAGGGCTGCGTCCCTGCTTTACGGCAGGGAAAACGGTGCGTCTCCCCGGGCGAACCGGATGAATGGTTAGGGGCCTTAGCTCAGCTGGGAGAGCGCCTGCATGGCATGCAGGAGGTCAGCGGTTCGATCCCGCTAGGCTCCACCACCATTCGGACGTAAAGAATTTTTGGCGGCAAGCTGGTCGGCGAGGTTTCGCCCACCGGCTTTTTTCGCGTTTCGTAGTGTCAAAGGAGTTGATGCCCTATGTTCGACAGCCTGTCAGATCGCCTCGGCGGCGTCTTCGACAAGCTGCGCGGGCGCGGCGCGCTAAGGGAGCAGGATGTCCGCGATGCCATGCGCGAAGTGCGCATTGCCCTGCTCGAAGCCGATGTCGCGCTGCCGGTGGTGCGCCGCTTTATCGACAGTGTCACCGAGCAGGCGGTCGGCCAGAACGTTCTGCGGTCGGTCACTCCCGGGCAGCAGGTCGTCAAAATCGTCAACGATGCGCTGACGGAAATGCTGGGCGGCGAAACGCCCGCCGAACTCGATCTCGCCGCGACGCCGCCGGTCGTCATCCTGATGGTCGGGCTGCAAGGCTCGGGCAAGACCACGACCACCGCCAAGCTCGCCAAGCTGCTGAAAGAAAAGCAGGGCAAGAAGGTGCTGATAGCCTCTCTGGACGTCAACCGCCCGGCCGCGCAGGAGCAGCTGGCAGTGCTGGGCGAGCAGATTGGCGTGGCGACACTGCCGATCAT
>JAYVWX010000150.1:0-14374 GCA_043785715.1 Novosphingobium sp.
TGTTCGTTCATGCCGGCATCGCGCCTGGAAGGCCGGTGGAGGCCCAGACGCAGCAGGATCTACGCTGGATCCGCGAGCCTTTCCTCAGCTATGGGGGGGATCACGGTTATGTCGTCGTCCATGGCCACACGATCGCTCCGGAACCAGTGATTCGCTCCAACCGGATTGGCATCGACACGGGCGCCTACGCCACCGGCCGGTTGACTGCGCTGGCGCTGGAAGGAACCGGACGCTGGCTGATCGAAGCTTGCGGCGACGAAAACGAAGTAATTACACACACAAGAGCGGCATAAACGGGGGCATTGATGAAGATAGCTATGGTGGGCTCGGGCTACGTGGGCCTGGTATCCGGTGCATGTTTTGCCGATTTTGGCCATGACGTGGTCTGTATCGACCAGGATCCGGCCAAGATCGCGCGATTGCAAGCCGGCGCGATGCCGATCTACGAGCCCGGACTGGAAGAGCTGGTCCGGCGCAATGCCGGTGCCGGGCGGCTGACCTTCAGCACCGAACTGCCGCAATCGATTTCCGGAGCTGGCGCGGTGTTCATCGCCGTCGGCACGCCGTCGCGCCGGGGCGATGGCCACGCCGACCTCAGCTATGTCATGGCCGCCGCCGAGGAGATCGGCGCGCATCTCGATCATCCAGCGGTGATCGTCACCAAATCGACCGTCCCGGTCGGCACCGGCGACCAGGTCGAGCGGATCATGGCGCAGTCGGGCAACCCGGTCCGCTATGCCGTTGCGTCGAACCCGGAATTCCTGCGCGAGGGCGCGGCGATCGGCGATTTCAAGCGGCCGGACCGCATCGTCATCGGCACCGAGGACGAATGGGCGCGTCAGCTGATGCGCGAGGTGTACCGCCCGTTGTTTCTCAACAACTCGCCGATCCAGTTCACCAGCCGGCGCAGCGCCGAGTTGATCAAATACGCCGCCAACGCCTTTCTCGCCACCAAGATCACCTTCATCAACGAGATCGCCGATATGTGCGAAAAGGTCGGCGCGGATGTGCAGGAAATTGCCCGCGGCATCGGACTCGACAACCGGATCGGCGCCAAATTCCTCCACGCCGGCCCCGGCTATGGCGGCAGCTGCTTTCCCAAGGACACGCTGGCCCTGCTCAAGACCGCCGAGGATCATGACAGTCCGCTGCGCATCGTCGAGGCGGTGGTCAAGGTCAACGAGACGCGCAAGCGCGCCATGGGCCGCAAGGTGATCGATGCGCTAGGGCCCGAACCGCGCGGCAAGCGGGTGGCGCTGCTGGGCCTGACCTTCAAGCCCAACACCGACGACATGCGCGACGCGCCCGCGCTCGCCATCGCCCAGACACTGATCGATGGCGGCGTGGAAGTCACCGCCTACGATCCCGAAGGCATGGAGCTGGCGCAGCCGTTGATGCCCGGGGTGATGATGCAGCCAAACGCCGAGGCCGCCATGGAAGGCGCGGATGCGGTGGTGATCGTCACCGAATGGGATGCCTTTCGCGCGCTCGATCTCGAACGGATAAAGCAGCTGGTCAAGGCCCCGGTGCTGGTCGATCTGCGCAACATCTACGACCCCGGCGAAGTCCGCGCGGCGGGGTTCACCTATGTCAGCGTAGGACGGGCTTAGGCCATCGTGCGGAAAAGCTGGCTTCGGTTTTCGCAACGAACGATGCGATACGAACTTCTGTCCCGAGGTAACCCTGGCATCGAAGGGGCCGGGATATGCGATCAACGCCCGCCGGGCAGCGCCAAACGGAGAATTCATCAACGATTTGATAAGGACTTCTTGGTTTACTCAGCTATCCGCAGGGGCGGCTGATGAAGGTCCAGGGGCAATGGCGATCCTTACCATTCGCAAGTATCAACGCTTTGCGGTACGCCGCGCGGTAAGCCTGCATTGTCCGAAAAAGCGCCCTAAAAATGGCCTGCTTGTCGAATTGTCGCTCGATGGCTGCCGCCTCGGCATAGCCGAAAGCATGAGCTTCGCGATTGGGGCAATTCTGACCTTGCGGCTTGACGGTTTCGGTGACCGCAAGGCCGAAGTGCGCTGGTCCGGCAATGGTTACCTCGGCCTCCGGTTTATCCAGGCGCTGCATGTCGCCGATCTTGATCGCCTGATCCGGGCCTGCCGCGCCGAATGCATCGAAGCGGAACCCCAGCGAGCCTACGCAATATAGCTCGCGATCAGGGGTCCGCTGAATTTTAACCCGGACATTGCGGAGGCTGGAGCATTTCCGGGCCGAGCCCAGGGGCTGCTCCCCGCGGTTCAATCCCGTCTTCTCAACAGTTGCCCCGGCAGCGCCCCGGTATGCGCGCCATTCTCGGTGAGCACCTCGCCATTGACCACCGTTGCCAGAAAGCCCTTCGCTCGCTGGGAAAATCGGCGGGCGCCGGTCGGCAGATCGTGCACGACCTCGGGCATCTCGGGGCCGATTGTCGCCGGATCGAAGATATTGAGGTCAGCGGCGAAGCCTTGCCGCAAGATGCCGCGGTCGGCAAAGCCCCAGGCGCGCGCTGCCCGACTGGTCATCATCTCGACCGCCTCGGGGATGCTGAGCAACTGCTTCTCGCGGCAGAAATAGGCGAGCAGATGCGTCTGGATCGAGCTGTCGGCGATCTGGCTGACATGCGCGCCTGAATCCGAAAAGGTCATGATCGAGCTGGGATGGCGCATCACGCGCACGGTCTCTTCGTCGGAGGCGCGCGTGAGATATTGCATGAACAGCGCGCGCATGTCGGTCTCGACAGCGAGGTCGAATAATACCTCGAGCGGATGGTTCGCACCGCGTTCGGCGGCGAGTTCGGCCAAGCTGCGATAGGGCGGCATCGGCTTGTCGAAATAATAGAAGGAATGCCATTCAGGCGGCCGCCCCTCGGCACCCGAGGCCGACCCGTAAACGGCGTTATCGACAGCCGCAATCAGTGCCGCGCGGGTCGCCGGATCGCCCAGCTGCACCGCCTGCATGTCGAGCGGCTGCTTGCGGAAATCTTTCCATACCGGCTGCGAATCGAACAGGAAGGCCGAGCGAAAAGAGGACAGCGAACTGACCCCGCGGCTGTGGGTCTGGCCGAACATGCGCCCGCCAGCGGCGGTGACGCCGTCGATGAATTCGATCTGGCCGGGCGCGAAGCGGCCCAGCACGCCATAGGTGGTGCCGACCCCGGAGGAGATGGTCAGCTCCTTCAGCCATTGCCAATAAGCGTCGTTATTCGGATTGCCGTACTCCATGAATTCATGCGCCAGCTCGAATATCGCGCCGGTGCGGCCTTTCATCGAGCCGACCAGCGCCGCTACTTCAGTGCGGCTGGCGAGCCGCGAGGCGACCGGGTGGCCGTCGGAGGTCAGATGAGCATCGCTGCGCGAGGTTGACAGGCCCATTGCCCCGGCATCGAGCCCGCGGGCAAGCTCGGCCTGCATCAGCGCCACATCGTCCTCGCTCGCTTCTTCGCTGAAGGCGCGCTCACCCATGGCAAAGGTCCGCAGCGCCGAATGACCGACATAGGCGGCGTGGTTGATCCCCTTGGGCAGGGCATCGACAACGTCGAGATACTGGTCGTAACCCTCCCAGCTGAAGTCGATCCCGGCTTCCATCGCCGCCCCGCTGATATCCTCGGCGCGTTCCAGATTGCGGGCCACCAGCGCCTGCTGGCCCTTGCGCATCGGCGCGATGGAGAAGCCGCAATTGCCCATCACCACGGTGGAGACGCCGTGCCAGCAGGAGTTGGTGCCGAGGTGATCCCAGTGCATCTGGGCATCCATATGGGTGTGACCGTCGATGAAGCCGGGCGAGACGATGTGCCCTTCGGCATCGATCACGCGCGCGCGGCCTGCGGCGACCTTGCCGATTTCGACGATTTTGCCGCCGGCGATGCCGACATCGGCGCTATAGCCCGCAGCGCCTGTGCCATCGACCAGGGTGCCGCCGCGAATAACCAGATCCAGATCGCTCATGATGGCACTCCTTATCCAGTCGGCAGGCGTAGCTTCGCCTCGCCTTCTCCCGGCGGACGTCTGGTCCGCTCTGCTGGTCTGCGCCGCATAGTGGGACCGCCCTGCGGGCTGTCAAGCGAAACGGATCGCGGGTAGTGGATCAGTTTGATTGACCGCTTGCGGCAAAGCCCGTGCTTGGGGGCTTGGCCCCCGTCAGCAAGTGCCAATCAGGCATTCCCCACCACCCAGCAGGCCAGCGCCATCAGCAGCCCGGCGAACCGGTTCGACCGGAACCGCGCCAGCGCATTGTCGCCGTCACCCGGCGCCAGCGTTGCGACTTGCCAGGCGAGATGGCATGCCACCGGCAGCAACGCCAGCAGGCCGGCCCAATCTGCCCGCAGCAGCCAGAACGCCAGCGCCCAGCAGGCCAGCGCCGCCGCGTAGAAGCCGGCGACCCCCAGCCTCACCGAATCGCCGAGCCGCAGCGCGCTTGAGCGGATGCCGACCAGCGCGTCGTCCTCGCGGTCTTGCAGCGCATAGATCGTGTCATAACCCACCACCCAGGCAATCGCCCCGGCATAGAGCGCCGCCAATACGGCTGGCAGATCGCCGCGCAGCTCGGTCCAGCCGACCAGCACGCCCCAGCTGAACACCAGCCCGAGCCAGACCTGCGGCCACCAGGTAATGCGCTTCATGAACGGGTAGGCCGCGACCGGCAGGAGGCTCGCCAGAGCCATCAGCTGCGCCTGCCAGCGCAGTTGCAGCAGCACGATGAGCCCGATCAGGCACAGCGTCAGCAGCCACGCCCAGGCCGCGCGCTTGCTCACCGCCCCGCTCGCCACTGGCCGGGCGGCGGTGCGGGCAACCTGCCGGTCGAGATCGGCATCGACGATGTCGTTGTACACGCAGCCCGCGCCGCGCATGGCGATGGCGCCGAGCAGCAGCCAGCCGAGCAGCGCCCACTCGCCCGCGCCCCCCGCCAGCAGCACCCCCCAAGCGCAGGGCCAGAACAGCAGCCACCAGCCGATCGGCCGGTCGAACCGGGCAAGCTGCGCATAGTTGCGGACGGGTTCCGGCAGAGCGGCGACGATGCCGCGATGCTGGCTGTCTGGGACGATGGTGCCGGGCATGGCGGTGACATAGCCCTCGCCCCAGCAATCGGCTAGAGCCGCGCTGATGCCCGCCACCCCCGCCTCGCCCCCGAAAAGCGCGCCGCGCCTGTTCGTCCCCGGACCCTTGGCCGAGGGCGCCCCGGTAAGCATCGAAGGCCCGCAGGCGCACTACCTCGCCAAGGTCATGCGCGTCAGCGAGGGCGCTGCGGTTATCCTGTGCGATGACATCACCGGCGAGTGGGCGGCGCGCGTGACAGCGGTGACGAAGCGCGGCCTCACCCTCACCCCCGAAATTCGCCTGCGCCCGCGCGAACAGGTGCCCGATTTCACCCTCGTTGCCGCCCTGCTCAAGAAGCCACACTTCGACCTGGTGCTGGAAAAGGCCACCGAACTCGGCGTGCGCCGTATCCAGCCGGTCCTCACCCGCCGCTGCGTCGCCGACCGGCTGAACCCCGAGCGCGCCCGCGCCATCATCACCGAAGCCGCCGAGCAATGCGCCCGCACCGCGCTGCCCGAGCTGGCCGAGCCGCAAACGCTCGACGCCCTGCTGCGCGATTGGCCGCAGACCCGCGCGCTGTTCTTCGCCGACGAGGCGGGCGGCGAACCGGCTGCCGCCGCCTTCGCCGCCCACACCGGCCCCGCCGGCTTGCTGATCGGCCCGGAAGGCGGCTTCGACGATGCCGAGCGCGCCGCCATCCGCGCCCTTCCCCAGGCCTGCGCCATCTCGCTCGGCCCCCGCATCCTGCGCGGCGAGACCGCCGCCATTGCCGCGACGGGGCTGTGGATGGCGCTCGCCGGTGATTGGAAATAAGTCTGGCGCAACAATCCGCCGTCACCTAACGCGCAGCCGATGAGTACACGGCAGGCCTCGGACCGCGACGATCCGGTGATCGAAACCATTGCCCAGCTCGCCGAGCCGATGGCGGCGGGCGAAAAGCCGCGCGAGGATTGGCGGATCGGCACCGAGCACGAGAAGCTGGTCTATTGCGAGGGCGATTTCCACGCGCCGTCTTATGACGAACCCGGCGGCATCCGCGACCTGCTGCTGGCGCTCACCGAATTTGGCTGGCAGCCGATCGAGGAGAATGGAAAAGTCATCGCCATGTCGGGCGCGGACGGGGCGGTCAGCCTGGAGCCGGCCGGCCAGCTCGAACTCTCCGGCGCGCCGCTCGAAAACATCCACCAGACCTGCGCCGAAACCGGCCGTCACCTAGATCAGGTGAAAGCCATCGGCGCGCGCACCGGCAAGGGCTTCCTCGGCCTTGGCATGTGGCCCGACAAGCGCCGCGATGAGCTGCCGATCATGCCCAAGGGGCGCTATGCGATCATGCTGCGGCACATGCCGCGCGTCGGCAGCATGGGTCTCGACATGATGCTGCGCACCTGCACCATCCAGACCAACCTCGATTACGGTTCGGAAGCCGACATGGTGCAGAAGTTCCGCGTCAGCCTTGCATTGCAGCCGCTGGCGACCGCGCTGTTCGCCAATTCGCCGTTCACGGAAGGACGGCCCAACGGCTTCCTCTCCTACCGCAGCCACATCTGGTCGGACACCGATCCGCACCGCACCGGCATGCTGCCCTTCGTGTTCGATGACGGTTTCGGCTACGAACGCTATGTCGAATATATGCTCGATGTGCCGATGTATTTCGTCTTACGCGAAGGCCAATACATCGATGCGGCCGGGCAGTCGTTCCGCGATTTTCTCGCCGGCAAGCTGCCAGCCCTGCCCGGCGAACGCCCGCATCTGTCCGACTGGACCGACCACCTCTCCACCGCCTTCCCCGAAGTGCGGCTGAAGAGTTTCCTTGAGATGCGCGGGGCCGATGGCGGTCCTTGGAACCGGATTTGTGCCCTGCCCGCCTTCTGGGTTGGCCTGCTCTACGACCAGACCGCGCTGGATGCCGCCTGGGATCTGGTCAAAGGCTGGGACATGGCAGGCCGCGAGGCGCTGCGCAGCGCGGTCCCCAGGCTCGGCCTCGACGCGCCGCTGCCCGGCGGGGGGACATTGCGCGACATTGCCGGCGAGGTGCTGGCGATCGCCCGGGCGGGGCTCTCGGCGCGTGGCAGGCTCAATGCCAGCGGCGATAACGAGACCGGGTACCTGGCCCCGCTCGACGAGATCGTCGCCTCGGGAAAGGTTCCGGCCCAGCGCCTGCTCGATAAATTTCACGGCGAATGGGCCGGCGATATCACCCGGGTCTACGACGAGAGTTTTTGACCGGCGACCGCGCGTGATCCTGGCTTGCACCTGCCCATCCTGCGCCGCCCGACTATGCCGGCCACCGCCGCAAATCCCCGTGTGATCGCTGCATTGCGCCCCATCCAGGCATAATACGCGGCGTATTTAGCGTCCTCGGCCAGCAGATGCCGCTCCTCGGTCTTCGCGCGCCAGTAATACACCCCGCTCACCAGCGCCAGCAGCGCGGTGTTGCGCACCATGTCGGTGATTGATCCGGTCGTCGCCAGGAACGGCAGGCTCGCGCACCACCAGAACAGGTTTTTCGACAGATAGGCCGGGTGGCGGGTGAAGCGGTAGGGGCCATTGGTCAGGACCCCCCGATAAGTGAGGTTCGAGAAGCGCAGGCCGAAGGCGACAGTCGCCCAGGCGTAAACTGCGGTGAGGAACACCAGCAAAGCGCCCCAGGCCCACAGCAGTACCGGATAACCCGCCAGCCAGAACGACCAATCGCCGGTGTTCTGATGGTAATTGAGCGGGCCACCCTCGCCCATCAGGATGAACGGCGGGTAGCAGATCAGCGCGGCAACCCAGGCGCCGAGGTGGGGGTTGGCGGTGCGGATCTGCGCGTCGAGCGGCTTCATCGTCAGCAGATAGCCGACCATGGCAATCTGCACGTCGATAACGAACAAAAGCTCGGCCAGCCAGGTGGCGATGCGCACTGGGTCGCCGGAAATCGATGCAAAATCGAGGTTGACCACGGCCGCAAAACCCGCCGGCAGGATCGAGATCATGAAGGCGCAGAAGAAGCCTTTCACCGCCCAGGCGCGCAGATGGTGCCACACCTCGCCAATGTCATAGGCCTCACGTCCGATCAGCATCGCGCCGAAATGCCAGGCCCCGTCGCGCGGCTTTAGCAAAAACCGGTCAAGCCACAGCACATAGGGCATCGACAGCAGGAACAGCGGCACTGCCGCCCCGCCGAGCACGTCCATGGCGAAAAGATATTGCCCGCGCCAATACCAGCGGGCGATGCCGTAGAGGAAGGCGATCAGCGCCCAGGTCGCCCACAGCCCGGCGAGCTTCACCGCCGCGGTGTCCATCGCTTCGCCGAAGGGCCGGGGCCTGCGCCAGTCGATCCCGGTCGAGCGCCGCAGATGCACTTTGTCGACCAGCACCGAGACCAGCACCATTGGTCCGCCGGAAAACAGCACCGCTGCGAGGGCGGCATAGGGACCGGACAGCCGTTCGCGCGGGCCGGGCAACTGCCAGAAATCACATATTGTGGGCCATTGCCGGCAAATGACGATCCAGCACAGCAGCCCCGCCAACCCGGCGAGGCCCACCCAGGCGGAGACGTCGCTGACCGGCCGGGGGTCCGCAGCGGTGGCTTTCGCGCTCATGTCCGTTGCCTAGCCGGAAATGGTTAAGCCTCCAGTAAGCGGCCCGCTGCCGCGTCTCAACGGAACGCGCTGACCTTGCCGCCGTCATCGAGAATGTAGAGCGTCCCCTTGGCCACCACCGGCGCCAGCGATACGCCGCTGCCAAGCCGGGTGAAATCCTGCACTGTTCCGTCCATGACGCTGGCTGTGGCGACAAGTCCTTCCGAATTGGCGACCCACAACCGGTTGCCGGCCAGCACCGGGCCGGTCCAGAATATCGGGTTCTTCTTCTTTTCCTCGTTTTTGAACCGGGCGAGCTGAGTGATCCAGCGCACCTTGCCACTGCTGCGCGCGATACACAGCAGGCGGGCGTCGTCGGTCAGAGTGAATATCCAGTCGCCCGCCACTGCCGGGGTGGAAATTCCCGCGAGATTGAGTTCCCAGATACGCTGACCGGTCAGCAGCTCGTAAGCCGCCATGCGGCCCCCCTGCCCCAGCGCGTAAACCCGGCCGGAATCGATAATCGGATCGGCATCGACATCGGTGAGAATGCCGACCTGGGTTGAAATCGACGTGCGGGCCAACGCGTCCGACCACAGGGTCCGGCCATTTTCATAGCGATAGGCGACCAGCTCGCCGGTGCTGTACCCGGCAATGACCGTGCCCTGCGCGGCGGCGGGAGCGGCAACGCCGAAAACCCCGGCCTGTCCGGTGGAGCCCGATTCCTTCCACAGCAGCTTGCCGTCCTCGGTGTTCAGTACGTGGATCTGGTTGTCCTGGGTCATCACATAGACCGCATTGAAGGCGATTGTCGGTGAACCGCGCAGGGGCCCAGCCGGCTTGACCTTCCAGATTTCCTTGCCGGTCGCAGCGTCGAGCGCGGCAACTTCGCCGAGCCCGGTGGTGACATAGAGCTTGCCCTCGTCAAAACTCGCGCCGCCGCCGAACACCGACGAACTGCCTTCGCCGGGAACCGGAAATTCGCGGCTCCAGCCGCGCGCGCCGCTGGCGGCGTCGAACGCCGTCACCACGCCGTCGGTGCCCATGACGAACAGCCGCCCACCGCCGATCACCGGCGCCGCGGCGAGCCGCTGCTTGTTGCTAGACCCGGCGATACCCACGCTCCACAGCCGGCGCGGGGTTTGCGAGAGGGCGAGATGGCCGTAGCTCTTGCTCGCGGTGCCGCCAGCCTGCGGCCAATCGGCGTTGGCATCCTCGGGCGGCAGAACTACCGCGACATCGGCCAATGCCGGATCGACCTGCGCGTCAGAATCGATGCGCGAGAGGATCGGCACGCGGTTGCCGACCGTGGGCGTCTTGGGCCCGCCCTTGCCGCCAAAAATACCGCAGCCCGAGACGGCCACCGCCAGGGCAAGAACCAGCGGCAACGCCAGGCGGCGAGAACGGATCGTGGGCATCATGCGCTATTCCTCATGAGACATGGTCAGGGCTGCGCCCCGCTGGCGGCCTTGACCGGATCGTCGATGGCATCGACACCGAGCAGCCCGGCAAGCTGCCGTGACCGGCTGCGCAGGCTCGCCGGGGCTTCCTTGTCGCGCGAAATCGCAGCGAACAAGGGTCCGGCGAGTTCAGTGCGACCTTGCTTGATGTAAGCCATGCCGACCAGTTCGCCCGCACTGCCAAACCAGGGATTGCCCGGCACCGCGAGCGGCTTCAGCCGGTCAACCACCTGCTGCGGCAGCATTGTATCGAAATTGGCCGCGACCGCCCGGATCGCCGCAAGATCGCGGAACGGTTGGGGAGCGTCGTCAGCGGCGGCAACCGCGCCATAAAGCTTAAGCGCTTCGTCCTTGCGGCCCAGCTGAAGGGCGATGCCGGCGCGCATCAGCTGCGCTGCCGAGCGGGTGCCAGCGGCGGATTCCTTCGCCAGCGGCACCAGCTGCTGATCTCCAGCAGCGATCCGTCCCTGTTCGATCTGATCGAGCGCCAGTGTCAGCTGCTCACCGCGCTGGCCGGCTTGCTCGGCCTGCCGATTGCTCCACCACAGATAGCCGCCAAGCCCTACCAGCACGAGCACAAGCGCCGCGCCCAGTGGCAGGCCGTAGCGCCTTAGCGCGCCGGTCATGTCGTCCTGGCGGAGCGCCTCGTCGACCTCGCGCAGGAACACATCCTGCTGGGCGGCATCGCGCTGTGCCAGTTGTTCACTGCGGGATTCGGGTCGCTTGGGTCGCAGGGCCAATGCGGGGCGCCTTCTATCTAACTGGGGTCGAAACCGGACCCGGGATCACGCGGGCTGTTTAACGAATGGGATTGCCAATTCAATGGCTTTGATCGCTGCCTCCCCAGCCGTGAAGCAGGGCTGAACGATTCAGGCCCGCCGGTGCCGTTCGATTGCCCCCGAATAGACCGCGCGATAGGCGGCAATCATCGCCTTGTCGTCATAGTCGGCCCGCGCCCGGATGCGGTTTGCCCCGCCAATCGACTGGCGCAGCGCCTTATCCCCGGCCAGCCGCTCCAGCGCCGCCGCGAGCGCGCCCTCGTTTCCCACCGGGCTGATGAATGGGCGGTTAGCATCGGCCACCATCCCCGCGACATCGCCGACGTCAGGCGCCGCCACCGCCAGCCCCGCCGCCATCGCTTCCACCAACGAGATCGGAAACTGCTCGCTGTCCGACGACAGCGCGAACAGATCGAACAGGGCAATGGCCTTGGCCGGCTCGGTGGCAAAGCCCGGCAGGTGGACGCGGTGGGCGATATCCAGCCGCATCGCTTCGGCGCGGATCGCCTCGAGGTCCGGCCCTTCGCCCAGGATCACCAGCTGCCATGGTTCGGGCAGGCCGGCGAAGGCGCGCACGAGGCGCGGCAGGTTCTTGACCGGGCGAAGCCCGGCCAGGGTGCCAAGCCACAACTCGCCCGGCCGCTTGATCAGCCGGGGGAGCGCGTCGCGCCTGGCCTTGCGGCCATAGGCGGCGGTGTCGATCCCGTTGGCGATCCGCTTCACCCGCCAGCGCGGCTGGTGCCAGACCGTCAGGGCAATCCCCTCCAGCCGCTGCGACGGCACCACCAAAGCGGCGGCGCGGCCGAGGGCAATCCGCCGGTACCAGTTGCGTCCGGGCTTCAGGCGCACCGCTTCGTCCTGATTGAACCCGTCCTCATGGTGGACGAGCGGCGGCAGGCCCAGCGACTGGCCGAACAGGGTATGGGCCATAACCGCATCCATCGCCCCCCAATTATAGGTCAGGACAAGGTCATAGTTCTTGAGTGCCCGCGCCAGACGCTGCAACCGGCCCGGCAGCGGCGAGCCGGCCAGCGGCGGGAAGTCAGCCGGGTAATCGACCCGGATGCCCGGATCGATCGCCGCCGCCGCGCCAAGCGCCTCGGGCTCGGCGGAGACGATCGTGTGCTTGAAGCCGGGGCCGAAGGCGTTGATCAGCTTGGCCGCGCGCAGCTCCTTGCCGCCGGGCTGGAAGCTCGAATGGAGGTGCAGAAAGCGCAACGGCACCGGCTCCAGGGTCAGGCGACGCGGGCCAGCAGGCGCTCGATCGCCGCGGTGGCCTCCGGCTCGTCCAGCGTTGGTGCGTGGCCGACGCGCGCTATCGTGACAGTCTCCGCATTGGGCAGCCGCCTGACCATCTCGTCGAGCGTGGCCTGCGACAGAATATCCGACAGCGCCCCGCGCACGATCAGCAGCGGCTTGTCCGCCAAGCCATCGATGCCGGGCCACAGGTCGGCCTGGCTGTCAGCGCGCATCGCGGCGAGCGGCTCGGCGATCTTCATGTCGTAGTCGAACACGATGCGCGCGTTGCTGCCCAGTGTCATCAGCCGTTTGGCGATCCGCAGCCAGTCGCCGATCTGGAAATCCGGATGGGCTGGCCCCTGGGTTTCCTCAAGTGCGCGGGCCGCGTGCATCCAGGTGGCGAAGCTGCGCCCCTGGCCGACATAATCCTTGATCCGGGTGAGGCCCGCCGGTTCGATCTGGGGGCCGATGTCGTTGAGCACCGCGCCGGCGATGCGTTGGGGCATGGTCATGCCCATTACCATAGTCATCAACCCGCCGAGCGAAGTGCCGATCACCGCGAAACGGGCGATGCCCTGATCCTCCAGCAGCAGCGCGATGTCATCGACATATTGCAGCGGATTATAGGTGCCCGAATCCTTGGCGTAGGCGCTGTCGCCGCGCCCGCGCATGTCGGGGCAAAGCACCCGCCATTCGCCCGCGAGCCGTGCCGCCACGCCCTCGAAGTCGCGGGCGTTGCGTGTCAGGCCCGGCAGGCAGATCACCGGCACCTGGTCCTCGCGGCCGGGATAATCCCGGTAATGCAGCTTCAGACCGTCACGGCTCGACCAGAAACGATCGGCAAATTCACTCATGCTCTGGACGCCCCCCTTTGCGATTACCAACGCCCCGGCTTGCAAGGCGGGCGCCCCGCCCCCACTATCGCGTGATGCGCGCCGAACCGCAAGCAGCTCCCTATCGCCCCGACCCCCGTATCGCCGCGCTTGCCGACTGGCTGGCCGATCCCGTGGAGGCGGCGCAGTTTCCGCGCCATGACTTGCGCTTCCGCAATCGCCGCTGGGCGCCCGCTGTCGGCCTGGAGCAGCTGACCGATGCGCAGTGGACCGCCCATTTCGGCCAGTTCGAGCCGCTGCCCGGCAATATGCCGGAGCCGTTGGCGCTGCGCTATCACGGCCATCAATTCCGCAACTACAACCCCGATATCGGCGACGGGCGCGGCTTTCTGTTCGCCCAGATGCGTGATTCCGCCGGCCGGCTGCTCGACCTCGGCACCAAGGGATCGGGCCGCACGCCGTGGAGCCGCGACGGCGACGGCAGGCTGACGCTGAAAGGGGCGATGCGCGAAATTCTCGCCACCGAAATGCTCGAGGCGCTGGGGGTCAACACCAGCAAGACCTTCTCGGTGATCGAGACCGGCGAGCAATTGTATCGCGGCGACGAACCCTCACCCACCCGCTCTGCAGTGCTGCTCCGGCTCAGCCACGGGCACATCCGCATCGGCACATTCCAGCGGCTGCGTGCCCTCCAGCAGCGCGAGCACATGGAAGCGCTGGTCGCCTATTGCCTCGAAACCTATCCCGGCCCGCCGCCGCCCGAGGATGCGCCCGGCCGTGACGAGCCAGCGGTGATCCTGCTGCATCAGGTGATCGAGCGGATGGCCGACCTTGCCGCATCCTACATGGTCGCCGGCTTCGTCCACGGCGTGCTCAATTCCGACAATATGAATATTTCCGGGGAAAGTTTCGATTACGGCCCCTGGCGCTGGCTGCCGAGCTGGGATCCGGGTTTCACCGCCGCCTATTTCGATCATTCAGGGCTTTACGCCTTCGGCCGCCAGCCCGAAGCGATCAGCTGGAACTGCGGTCAGCTGGCCATCGCCCTGCGGATGCTTGCCGAAACCCAACCGCTGGTGTTCGCGCTCGAACGCTTCGGCGAGCTTTACCAGACCGCGATGGTCCGCCGCTTCCTGTGGCGACTGGGCGTCATCCCGCGCCACGAAGACGCCGATTTCGCACTGGTCGCCGCCGCTGAAAAGTACATGAATTCGGCGGGGCTCGGTCCCGATGCCATGTTCTTCACCAATCGCGGCGCCCGCAATCCGCCCGACGGCGAATTCGGCGAATTGCTCAAATGTTATACGCCTGCCGAGGGTCCGGACCACCCGCTGTGGCGCGAGGCGGCTGGTCCCGATCTGGTGTTGGGCGAAGTCGAACGGATCTGGTCGGCGATCGACCAGGACGACAACTGGCAGCCCCTGGCTGAAAAGATCGAAGACATTGCCCGGCTGGGCGACGCTCTGGGCGAACCGC